>DASYXO010000265.1:0-3401 GCA_035934825.1 Casimicrobiaceae bacterium | reverse complement strand
ACGTAGTAGCGGCCGCCGTGCTCGAACACAAGATCGATGAATCCCCGCAGGTAGCCTTCGAGGTCGCGGAACGCGAGGCGCGGCACGTCGTAGCCGAGGCTCTTCAGCGCAGCGTTCAGCGCATTCGCCGACAGGCGCGGCGACGGCAGGTTGAACTCGAGCTCGGTGAGACGCCGCGTCGCGGGGATCGACCCCAGCACGATGCCATCCGGCAACGCCGTGCGCATCACGTCGGACAACATCCGCTTCGCCATGCTCGCGAATCCGGGCGAGGGCCCGGCCATGCCCACCCCCAGTCCGGGACCGAACTGCGGATGCGCGGACAAGGCGTCGGTGATGGCGCCGTCCCAGCCCGCCGGGGCGGTGAAGTCGATACGCTCGAAGATCGCGTGCAGGCAGTCGCCGGCGCCCGTGCCGCGCGGAAAGCGCAGGATGTCGTCGGGTGCGACACTGGGGGGCGGCGGGCCGATTCTCATCGCGCCGTTGGCGACCCGCGCGTCGTGGTCGTTTGCTGCGCCCTCGCTTTTCGCGTCGCTGGCAAGTCCACTGAAGCTTCCCAGTCGCCAAGCAGCGGCGATCGTCTTCGGCGGGGGCGCGGCGGTCAGGGATTCGGGCGCGGGACCGGGCAGCGCGACCGGCGTGCCGATTTCGCCGGGCAGCGGGGCGACGGCGATGTGGGGGGCGAGGCGCCGGGCGAGGGCTTCCCATGCGGCGGCGACGTCGGCAGGCGGGCGCTTGCCGTCGAGCCAGTCCTTCGGCGACTCGTTGCCGCCGGCGACCAGCCAGTTGAGCAGGCTCCTCGTACTCTCCGACGTCGATGCCTTGCCAGTCGTGTTCGTGCCGTAGGTGCCGGCGATCAGATAGCAGCGATACACGGCACGCGTCAGCGCGACATAGATCAGGCGCAGCGACTCGGCCGATGCCTCGAGCTTGATCTGGTCGTCGATCGGTGCCCGCTGCCCGCCGATCTCGTCGTCCGAGCGGAAATCGATCAGGGCGGTGCCATCGTCGGCGTGATATTCGCGTCCTTCCGGCTTCGGGCCGCCGAACCTCGTGTTGCCGTCCCACAGGAACGGACAGAACACGATCGGGAATTCCAGGCCCTTTGCCTTGTAGATCGTGACGATCTGGACGAGATTGCGGTCGGATTCGAGGCGTAGCTGCGCGACCTCGTCGGCGGCGCCGTTGCGGCGCTGCGCGGCCAGCCAGCGCAGCAGCGCGTCCGGCGATTCGTGCGTCGCGGCTGCCTGATGGATCTGCTCGCCCAGGTGCAGCAGGTTGGTGAGCCGCCGCTCGCCGTCGTCGCGGCGGAGCATGCGCGCGCTGACCCCTTCGGCGGACAGCAGCATGCGGTACATGACGCCGACGCCGTGGCGCAGCCAGAGGTCGCGGTAACCGACGAAGCGCTCGACGCGCTCCGTCATCGCCTGCTCGCTACCGGAGATCGTCTCGATTTCGCCGGCGTCGCAGCCCAGCATCTCGGTGGCCAGCGCGCCGCGTAGCAGCGAATCCCGCGACGGCTGGTTGATCGCGATCAGCACGCGCTCGACTTCCTCGGCGTCGGGTGTCTGGAACACGCTTGCCTGCGACAGCTCGACGCTGCCGATGCCAAGCGATGCGAGCTCGCGCTTCAGCGCGCTGCCCTGCGCGTGCGTGCGCACCAGCACCGCGATGTCCCCGGGCAGCAGCGGGCGCCCGTCGATGCCGATGCGGCCGTGCGCGCTTTCGGTGACCAGCCGCGCGATTTCGGCGGCGGTCGCCCGTGCGGCTCGCGCCCTGGCGTCGGACTTGGGGAGCGGTTCGCCTGCGGGTGTCTGCGGGAGCGTCCACACCTGGAGGTCGGCGGACCGCGCCGCCCGGTCGGGCGTCTCGCAAGTGGTCGCGTCGGACGTCGTGGCGGCACTCGTGTCGGTGAATGGCAGGCGCCGCTTGTCGCCCATCGTGACCGGGTGATAGTCGAGGCCGGGCAGCATGAAGGGATCGCGCTTGATCGAATAGAGCCCGTTCAGCGCTTCGATCAGTCCTGGCGTCGAGCGCTGGTTGGCGGCGAGGGTCCGGACCGTGGACGCGCTCCGCCGCGCCCGCAGGTAGGTGTGCAGGTCGGCGTGGCGAAAGCTGTAGATCGCCTGCTTGGGATCGCCGACGAGGAACGCCGGCAGTTGGCCGTCGCCATAGATGCGCTCGAAGATCGCGAACTGGAGGGGATCGGTGTCTTGGAATTCGTCGATCAGCGCCACCGGGAATCTTCGCCGAAGTGCTGCGGCCAGCTCGGGGTGATCGCCGCCCCCGAGCGCGTCGTGGAGGTTGTAGAGCATGTCGTCGAAGGAGATCAGGTGCCGCTCACGCTTGCGCCGGCGCAGATCCGGGACCACCGTGTCGATCAAGTCGCGGATGAGGCGCAGGCGGGCGAGATCGAGCGCCTGCGTGATCGCCTGGCGTTCGGCGACCAGGGCGTCGGCGGCGTCGAAGAATGGGTGCGTCGGCGTGACCTGATTCTTCTTCGTGCGTGCGGCCAGCGTGTGCCTCGACAGCAGGTCGAGCTTGCTCTTGTCGGGAATCCGGGCGAACGGGAGCCCGCCCCCGAACCATGCATCCCATTCGCCGGCGGCCCGGCCGATGCTGTCCGCCGTGTAGACATTGGCGTACAGCGCGGACAGCGCGCCCGTGACCGTAGCGATGATCGCGTCGCGCTGCGTCGCCCAGAGCGTGCGCGCTCCGTCGTAGGCCGCGGTGAGCGCCGCCGTATCGACCGGCGCCGCCGGCGCGTCGAGGGCCGCGGGCCAGAGGTGGCGCGCCATCGGCTTGGCGAGGCTGCGCAGCAGCAGCTTCGCGTACTTGTCCGGCGAATCCTTCTTGTGGATGAGCCACGCCGCGAGTTCCGGCGGGCAGCCGGCATCGACGACGCGACGGCGCCAGAAATCGTGGACGGCCTCGATCGCCATTTCACGATCGTCGGTCACGAGCTTCAATGAAAATGGCAGGCCCGCGGAAAACGATGCGTCGGCGAGCGCGCGCTGGCAGTAGCCGTGAATGGTGAAGATCGCGGCTTCGTCGAAGAACTGCAGCGCCTGGTCGAGGGCGGTTTCGAGCGTCCTGCGTTCGAAGCCCGGGTTCCGCTCGACCGCCGCCACCAGTTCCGGCACGAACGGGTCGCGACACGACGCCGCCGCGCAGGTCGACGTGGCCGCACCGGTCGCGGCGCCGTCGCGCAGGTATGCGAGCGTCTCTGCGATCCTCGAACGGATGCGCTCGCGAAGCTCGGCGGTCGCCGCGTTGGTGAAGGTCACGACCAGGATCTGCTGCACTTCGAGCTTGCGTTCCAGCAACAGCCGCAGGTACAGGCCGCAGATGGTCCAGGTCTTGCCGGTGCCCGCCGACGCCTCGATCAGGTTGATGCCTTC
>DASYXO010000231.1:0-3498 GCA_035934825.1 Casimicrobiaceae bacterium | reverse complement strand
GGGGCTGATGCCGATGCAGATCGCGCAGGCGCTCGGCACCGCGCCGGCCCCGGGGGTGCGCGGCAAGGCGGTCACCGGGACGCGCTGGTTCCAGCCACGCCGCGTGACGCGCGACCACGTGCTCTCGATCACGCGCGAGCTTGCGACGCTGCTGCGCGCCGGGCTGCCGCTCGACCGCGCACTCGAGCTCCTGATCAGCCTCGCGCCGACGCTGCCGGTGGCGGTGATGCTTCAGGGCATCCGCGACGAGGTGCGCGGTGGCAAGGCGCTGTCGCAGGCGCTCGATGCGCGCCGCGACATCTTCTCGCGCTTCTACGTGAACATCGTGCGCGCGGGGGAGGCGGGCGGGGCGCTCGGCACGGTGCTGCAGCGGCTGGCCGAGACGATGGATCGCAACAAGGAGCTGCGCGAGTCGGTGCGCTCGGCGCTGATCTATCCGACGATCCTCGTGGGCGTGGCCGTGATGTCGGTGATGATCCTGCTGGTGTTCGTCGTCCCGCAGTTCCAGTCGACGTTCGCGCAGGCGGGCAAGGCGCTGCCGATCCCGACGCAGATCGTGATCGTCTCCGGGACGTTCCTGCAGAAGTGGTGGTGGGCGATGATTCCGGCGATCGCGCTGTTCGTCCTGTGGTTCCGCCGCCGCGGACTCAATCCCGCGGTGCGTCGCGTTCGGGATTCGCGCCTGCTGCGCATGCCGCTGCTGGGCGACCTGATCGGGAAGATCGAGGTCGCGCGCTTCGCGCGCACGCTGTCGACGCTGATCGGCAACGGAGTGACGCTGCTGGCGGGGCTCGCCATCGTCAAGGACACGATGGGCAATGTCGTGCTGTCCGGAGCGCTCGAGGGCGTCATCGCGAAGCTGCGCGAAGGCAAGGGTTTCGGGCGCCCACTCGCGGAAACGGGCCTCTATCCGCGGCTCGCGACGCAGATGATCCTCGTCGGCGAGGAAAGCGGGCGCCTGGAGGAGATGCTGTCGCGCGTCGCCGACGTCTACGACCGTGAGGTCGCCGTGGGGATCAAGCGCTTCCTCGCAGTGCTGGAGCCGGTGCTGATCCTCGGCCTCGCGGTGCTCGTCGGCGGCATCGTGTTCTCGGTCCTGCTCGGCGTCATGGGCATGAGCGAACTCGCGATCTGATTTCTGTCTAACCATACCTTTGCGTGCGAAGGGACGTTCCTGCGCCCGACGCGCCTCAGTCACAGGGAACGAACATGATGATGAACCATCGTCTCCAGGACGGCCGCCGTCTCGCCGAACGCGTGCCGGTGCGTGCGCGTGGCATGACGCTGATCGAAATCCTCGTCGTGCTGACGCTGATCGGCGTCGTGCTCGGCATCGTCGGCAGCAACTACCTCGGCAAGAGCGAGCAGGCCAAGGCCAAGGCGGCGAAGATCGAGATCGAGCAGATCGGCCAGGCACTCGATCTGTACAAGCTCGAGATCGGCAACTACCCGACGACGCAGGAGGGATTGCAGGCGCTCGTGATCGCCCCCGCGGGCGTCGGCAACTGGGCGGGGCCGTACTGGAAGCGGAACACCGTGCCCAAGGATCCGTGGGGCCACGACTACGTCTATGCGTCGCCCGGCACGCATGGTGCCTACGACATCCTGTCCTACGGCGCAGACGGCAAGGAAGGCGGCGAGGGCGTGAACAAGGACATCACAAGTTGGGACGCCAGCAACTGACCGTGGCCCCGTCGTGGCACGCCGCAAGGCGCTCGCGCGGCCTGACGCTGCTCGAGCTCCTGATCGTCCTGGTGCTGATGGGAGTGGTCACGGCGTTCGTGTTTCCGATGTTCGGCGGACCGGTTTCGACCAGCGAGCTGCGTGGCTCCGCGCGAGCACTCGCTGCCGGGCTGCGGATGGCGCGCAGCGAGGCGGTGTCGCAGCGCCGCGAGACCTTCCTCACGCTCGACGTCGCGGGCAAGCGCTTCAAGGTCGATGACGATCCGCGTGAGCACGCGCTGCCCAAGCGGGCGGAACTCAAGCTCTTCACCGCCCAGAACGACCTCGTCAACGACAAGGTCGGCGCGATCCGCTTCTATCCCGACGGCGGCAGCAACGGCGGGCGCATCACGATTGCGTCGGGGACGCGCAAGTTCGACATCGACGTCGACTGGCTGACCGGTCGCGTCGCGATCGCCGACTGACGATGCATATGCGACGCCGCGCCGATGCCGGCTTCTCGTTGCTCGAGGTGCTGGTCGCATTCGTCATCGTCGCGCTCGTCGTGACGGCGCTGTTCCGGCTCTACGGCGGCGCCATGGGCAACATGTCCGCCGCCGACGACTGGACGCGGGCGCTGCTCGTCGCGCAAAGCCGGCTCGCGATCGCGGCGGCTGCGCAGCCGTTGCGCGAGGCGACCGAAACCGGGACCGAGGACGACGGCCGCGTCGAGTGGAGCTCGTCCATCGTGCCGTACGTTCCGCCGGACGCCAACGCCGACCTCGAGCAGGCCTCGCAGACGATGCCCACGCGCCTGTACCGGATCAGCGTCGAGGTACGCTTCCCCGGCATCGGCGACCAGCGGCGGTCGCTGTCGCTGTCCACCGTCGCGATCGGTCCGAGGAGTCCGGGTTGAGGATTGCGCGCGTCCGCGGCTTCACGCTGCTCGAGCTGACCATCGCCCTGGTGCTGCTCGCGCTGCTTTCCGCCGTGCTGTTCGGCTCGCTGAAGCTCGCGGGACGCAGCACCGACAGCGGCGAGGCGAAAGCCGACGCGGTGTCGTCGATGCGGCTCGCCGAGGATTTCCTTCGGTCCAACCTCGCACGGGAGCACCCGCAGCGGATGCGCAAGATCGTCCAGTTTCCGCTGCTGTTCACCGGCACGAGCGACGAATTGCGCTACGCGTCGGCGCTCCCCGCGCGTGTCGCGGGAGGCGGGACCTGGTTCTATCGCCTGGTCGTTCGCGGCGACGAGGCGAAAAGCCCGCTGGTGCTCGAGCGCATGATTCCCGACCTCTCGGCGGCGTCGATGCCCGGATTCGACGGTGCCGACCGGTCGGTACTCGCCGACGGCATCGCGAAGCTCGCAATCGGTTACTACGGGCGCGGCGCAGCCGATGCCGATGCCGTGGCACCGACCTGGCGCGACCAATGGGACGACACGCAGCGCCTGCCGCTGCTGATCCGCATCGACGTCACGCCCAAGCGCGGCCGCCGCTGGCCCACGCTCTACGTCGCGCCGCGCGAGGCACCTGAAGCGGGATGCCGTGCCTGGGACCAGGCGCGCGGACAATGCGCCGGGGTCTGACCATGCGGCCGACGACCTGTTGCACGCAGGGCAACGCGCCAACGCCGCGACGTTGGGGAGGGGCCGGCCGACGCGCCCAATCCGGGATCGCGCTGGTGCTCGCGCTGTGGCTCACGATCCTCCTCACCGCCATCGCCAGCGGCTTCGCCTACAGCATGCGCAGCGAGGCCCTCGCCGCACGCAACGCGGTGTCGCTCGCGCAGGCACGCGCCGCGGCCGATGGCGCGGTCGAGCGAACGGCGTACGAAT
>DASYXO010000193.1:0-2512 GCA_035934825.1 Casimicrobiaceae bacterium | reverse complement strand
CGCCGTCCTGGGCATCGGCGAGGAACTTGGCAACGCCGAGCGGTTCGCCCCGCCAGGGCTGCCGCGGACACATCGGCAGGGGCTCGCTGACAAGGCGAGTGCGCTCCCCGCCGCAGGGTCCTGGACCTGCGTCAAAGAGTGAATTGCAATTCCGAAAGCAGCGCGCCGGGAACCGTCGTGCTGGTCAGCATGCGCGAGCCGTAGGTGTTCGACTCGAGGAGCAGTTCGCGTTCGAGCGTCAGCCCCTCGAGCCTTTCGCCCAGCATCCGGTAGATCGTGTCGTCGAAACGCAGCACGTCGACCGGGGCGACCACGCTGCCGTTCTCGACCCAGAAGGTCGCGAAGCGCGTCATGCCCGTCATCCGGCACGCCGGGCGATCCGAATAGTTGAGGTACCACAGGTTGCCGATCGCAAGCCCGGTGTCGAGCGCCGCCAACGCATCGCGCTCGGGAAGCGCGCCTGCCGCCATCGCCAGCGCCTCGGGCATCTCGCGCGCGTTGGCGCCATTGGCCCGAAGCTCGAACTCGCGCGCGGTGCGCGGCGACACCAGCGATCCGACCAGCGCCCCCTCGGCGATCAGCGGCACCTGCGCCGGGCGCGCGAAGCCCTCGGCCTGGAACGCGGGCGCCACGCCGCTCGCGGTGTCTTCGCTGATCGCGATGCGCGGATCGAGCCGTGCCTCGCCTTTCATCTTCGCGAGCGAGCTCTGTTGTGTCGCGAGTGCGCGGGCCGAGAATCCGCCCCAGCACAGGAGACCCGCGATCTCCTCCATCGCGCCGGGTGCAAGGTAAGCGCGGTAGCGGCCCGCGGGCAGCGATTTCGGCGGGCGGCTGATCAGCGCGAGCTGGGCCACCGCCGTGCCCATCCGCCGCCGCAATTCGGCGTCGTCCCAGGCGAATCCCGCGTAGGCCGACTTGATCGCCTTGTCCGCGCGGTGGTACAGGCTCCACTGCAGGTTGAACGTCGTCGTTGCGTGCCAGTTGCGCTGGCCTTCGGAATCGCAGAAGCCCCGGTAGACGGGCCCCGCGGCGAGCAGGCCGACCAGGTCGTGGCCGTTCGCCGCCGCGAGGATCGTGTCGACCATCGCCTCGGCGGCTGGCAACTCGCCGCCGCACGTCGTGCGGCTCGATTCGACCGTCGGGGGCAGCAGCAGGTGCGGGTCGTCGGCGAGCTCGGGGAGCGCGCCGCGCAGGCCGGCGACGGCATCGGCGATGATCCGCGCGTCGGTGGCGAGATCGCCGGAGAGCGACAGCGAGTGCGTTGCGTGGCATGCGCCGCGGACCAGGCGGATGTCCAGGTAACGTTGGACGACGCGGCCGGGCTGGCGGACCTTGCCGCGATTCATCCGCACGAAATCGCTCTCCTCGGCGGAAAACCACGTCGCGTGACGCTCGCCGGCGAGGAGCGCGCGGTCGACGACCGCGGCGACTTCCCTGAAATAGGCTTCCATCAATTTTCTCCGCCGAATACGTCGACGCCGGCGAACACGCAGGCCGGGCTCGCGTGGCCCACGCGAATGATCTGCGAGGGCTCGCCCTTGCCGCAGTGCGGGGTGCCCAGCACGTGCAGCGTGTCGGCGTTGCCGACGCGGGCGAGGCTGCGCCAGAAGTTCGCGCTGATGCCGCGGTAGTTCGGGTTCTTGACCACGTGGCCCAGCTTGCCGTTCTCGATCACGCGGGCGCGCTCGCAACCGAACTGGAACTTGTTGCGCGAATCGTCGATCGACCACGAGATGTTCGTTTCCATCATCACGCCGCGCTCGATCGACGCGACGAGATCGTCGAACGACGCATCGCCAGGCTCGAGGTTGAGGTTCGCCATGCGGTCGATCGGCGGGCGGTTCCAGTTGTCGGCCCGCGCATTGGCGACCCCGGCCAGTCCCGCGCGTGCCTGCGAGATCGCGCCACCGAGCGGGCGCTCGAGGATGCCGTTGCGGATCAGGTGCCGGCGCTCGGCGGGCGCACCGTCGTCGTCGAACGCGTAGCTCGCGAGCTCTTCGGGCCGCGTCGGATCGAAAGTGATGTTGAGCAGCTCCGAGCCGTAGCGATAGCTGCCGAACATGTCGGAGGTGACAAAGCTCGTGCCCGCGAAATTGCGCTCGTCACCGAGGATGCGATCGAGCTCCAGCGGGTGGCCGACCGATTCGTGGATCTGCAGCACCATCTGGTCGGGGGCGAGCAGCACGTCCATCTTGCCCGACGGGCAATTCGGAGCGGCGAGGAGCTCGAGAGCTTCCTCGGCGACCCTGCGCCCGCTGTCGGCGAACCCGAACCGGTCGAGGATCTCGGCACCGCCCTGCTGGCAAATGCCGCGATGGCCGTTCAGCGAGCGCCGCTGGGTGACTCCGTCGGCGTGCGCGGTGACGGCGAGCGACGGGAACACGAAACGGAAACGCTGCAGGACGTCGCCGCCCGCGCTGGTGACCAGGCGCTGCGTCGCGTGGCGGACCTCGATCAGCGCCTCCCAGTCGACAATGCGCGGGTCGCAGCCCGCCTCGCTCGAGATGTGGCG
>DASYXO010000185.1:0-1979 GCA_035934825.1 Casimicrobiaceae bacterium | reverse complement strand
GCCGGGTTGCGCGAGCGTCGAGAGCGGAAGGGCGCAGATCGCCAACGCGAGCGCGCGGAACAGCGTGAACGGACGCATGAACATCGTCGAAAAGCGGGTCATTATACCGATCCGCTTGCCGCTCCTGGCTCCTCGCGCGCGGGCACGCAGCTGCAGAACAGGTGGCGGTCGCCATAGACGTTGTCGACGCGGGCCACCGGGCACCAGTACTTGGCGTCGACGGCGCCCGCGCAGGGATACGCCGCCTGCTGCCGCGTGTAGGCATGCGGCCACGCGTCCGCCGTGATCGCCGACGCCGTATGCGGCGCGTTCTTCAACGGATTGTCGGCGCGGTCCAGCCCACCCTCCTCGATCGCGCGGATCTCGGCGCGGATCGCGATCATCGCGTCGATGAAGCGATCGAGCTCCTCCTTCGACTCGCTCTCCGTCGGCTCGACCATCAGGGTTCCCGCGACCGGAAAGCTCATCGTCGGAGCGTGGAATCCGTAGTCGATCAGCCGTTTCGCGACGTCCTCGACCTCCACGCCCGATGTCGCCTTCAGCGGGCGCAGGTCGAGGATGCATTCGTGCGCGACCAACCCGCCCGGGCCGCTGTAGAGCACGTGATAGTACGGCGCGAGACGCTTGGCGATGTAGTTGGCCGCGAGGATCGCGCTCTCGGTCGCATTGCGCAGGCCCGACGCGCCCATCATCGCGATGTACATCCACGAGATCGGGAGGATCGCCGCGGAGCCGTAGGGGGCCGCGCTGACGGAAAAGACGTCGGTCACCCCCGGCAGGAACGGCGCGAGATGGGCCCTGCACGCGACGGGACCGACGCCGGGGCCGCCGCCGCCATGGGGGATGCAGAACGTCTTGTGCAGGTTCAGGTGCGAGACGTCCGCGCCGAACCTGCCCGGCGCCGCAAGCCCGACCAGCGCGTTGAGGTTCGCGCCGTCGACGTAAACCTGCCCGCCTTGGGCGTGCACGATGTCGCAGATGCGCACGATGCCGGGCTCGAACACCCCGTGCGTCGACGGATAGGTGACCATGATTGCCGCAAGCTCGTCACGGTGCGCGCGCGCCCTGGCCTCGAGGTCGGCGAGGTCGACGTTGCCGTCGCCGTCGCAGTCGACGACGACCACCCGCAGTCCTGCCATGTGCGCCGACGCAGGGTTGGTTCCGTGTGCGGAGGCGGGAATGAGGCAGACGTCGCGGTGCGCCTCGCCGCGACTCGCGTGATACGCGCGGATCATAAGCAGGCCCGCGTATTCGCCCTGCGATCCGGCGTTGGGCTGCAGCGTGGCGGCGTCGTAGCCGGTGACCGCGCACAGCATGCGCGCCAGCTCGCCGATCATCTCGATGTAGCCGCGCGCCTGGTCGGCGGGGACGAAAGGATGCAGTGCCGCGAATTCGGGCCAGGAGATCGGCAGCATCTCCGAGGTCGCGTTGAGCTTCATCGTGCACGAGCCCAGCGGAATCATCGTTCGATCGAGCGCGAGGTCTTTGTCCGCAAGGCTCCTCAGGTAACGCAGCATCTGCGTCTCGGAGCGGTGGCGCCGGAACACCGGGTGGGTCAGGAAGGCCGTCGTCCGTGCCAGCGCCTGCGGGATGCCGTCGGCGACCTGCGCATCGATCGAATCGACGCAAAACGGCGCATCGGCGCCGGCGAAGGCGCGCCACAGCGCGGTCACGTCGTCGCGCGTCGACGTCTCGTCGAGCGAGATCCCCAGCGACTCCGGCCCGGCCCGCCGCAGGTTCATTCCCGCCGCGAGCGCACGCCCGACGATCGCTGCCGTCTTCGCGCCGGTGGCGAAGGTCAGCGTGTCGAAAGCGTCGGCGTTGGCGGCGACGAAGCCGAGCCGCGCGAGGCCCTCCTTCAGGATCATCGTCAGACGGTGCACCGGGCGCGCGATCCGCACGAGGCCCTCTGCGCCGTGATAGACGGCATACATGGCCGCCATCACCGCGAGCAGCACCTGCGCCGTGCAGATGTTCGA
>DASYXO010000180.1:0-7388 GCA_035934825.1 Casimicrobiaceae bacterium | reverse complement strand
AAGCCCCAGCGCCGCGGCGTCGGTCACCATGTGCCCGGCATCCGAAAGCAGCGCCAGCGAACCGGCGAGCCAGCCGCCGGCCGCCTCGACCAGTGCGAACGTGGCGGTCAGGATCAACGCCCAGGTCAGCGCCCGGACCGTGCTGCCGTCGCGTGCGTGGACGTGCGGATGCGCCTGACGCCCGGCGTGGGGCGCGTGGGCGTGAAACTCGTCGTCGGGCGGGCGGGCAGTCATGGCGCGGCTCGTCCATTCTGGCGCTGCGTGCCTGCGTCGTCGAGCCGGATCGGGCCGACGCAGTCGGGTCGGCGCGCGGCCTTGTCGCGATAGAAGCCCGCGATCGCCGCCATGTCGGCCGCCTCGTCACCGGTCAGCCGGATCCAGGCGCCGATGCCGACCTCGCGCCTGCGGTAATCGATGTACGCGAGGCCCAGGGGAACGTGCGCCGCCAGCGCCAGGCGGTAGAAGCCCGATTTCCAGCCTCGGGTGCGGCTGCGCGTGCCTTCCGGAGCGATGACGACCCTGAACCGGTCGTGTGCGGCGAACTCGTCGCACAGCCTGCCGACCATGCCGCTGCGTTGGCGACGGTTCACGGGGATGCCGCCCCAGCGGCGCAGCAGCGGCGCGAGAGGCGTCCCGAACAGCGAGTCCTTGGCGATCCACCGGACCTCGATCCCGATCGCCCATTTCGCAAGCAACCCAACGACGAAATCCCAGTTCGACGTGTGTGGAAAGAACACGACGACGCAGCGGGCGGGAACGGGCCTCGCCAGGATCGTCGACCAGCCCGTGGCTCGCTGCACCCGCCAGGCGATGCGGGCACGAAGGCTCGCCGCGGGCGGTGCGACGTGCCGGGTGCTCGAATCCTGCGGCGACGGGAGGCGGGTCAAGGTCGGGGGTTCCTGTCGGTGCGTCCTGCGTCGATGCCGCGGCGTCGGCGGCCGCTGCCGACGCGCGGCTGCGGGCTAGAATGCCGCATGGATTCCAGCGTCGCGCTCGCCGTGCGCATCGACGACCTGCTGCCGCAGACGCAATGTACACGTTGCGGCTACCCGGGATGCCGGCCGTATGCGGATGCGATCGCCGTCGGCGAGGCCGACATCAATCGCTGCCCGCCCGGTGGCGAGAGCGTGCTGGCGTCGCTCGCGGCCCTGCTCGGGCGCGCAGCCCCGGCACTCGATGCGTCGCGCGGGGCCCCCGGACCGCTGCGGATCGCGCGCATCGACGAAATCGCATGCATCGGCTGCACGCTGTGCATCCAGGCGTGCCCGGTCGATGCGATCATCGGTGCGCAGAAGCGGCTCCACGGCGTACTGTCGTCACTGTGCAGCGGCTGCGAATTGTGCATCCCGCCCTGCCCGGTCGATTGCATCGCCATGGAGCCCGCGGGACGATCGTGGGAGGTCGCGGACGCGCACGCGGCACGCGCGCGCTACGAGGCGCGACGCGTGCGCAGCGCGGCGCGGCGTGGCGCTGCATCGCGCTCCGCCGACGAGCGCAAGCGCAAGGCCACGGTCGACGCCGCGCTGGCGCGCGCACGCGCCCGGCGTGCTGCGACATCCGACTCGTGACCGCGGCGATGATCGGCGCACCTGCCCTCCTCGTGGCGGCGATCGCGATGACGGCGCTCGCCGGCCCCATCGTCGACTATTCGGAGATCCTGGACCGACTGTGGGACTTCGATGCGCCGGGTACGTCAGACGGGCGCTTTCGCGCCGAGCAGGCGCGCCACCCCGCGGGCTCGCGGGAAGCGCTGGAGGCGTGGACGCAGGTCGCCCGCGCGCTCGGGCTGCAGCGCAAGTTCGCGGATGCCGACCGCGTGCTGGACGCCGTCGAAGCCAGCCTCCCCCGGGCGCCGGCCCGCGTTCGCGTTCGCTCTCTGCTCGAGCGCGGGCGGCTGCGCAACTCGTCTGGCGACCGGGCCGCCGCGGTCCCGCTGTTCGTGGCGGCACTTGCCGCGTCCGGTGACGATCGCCTGCCCGGTGCCGGGTATTACCGGATCGACGCGCTGCACATGCTCGGCATCGCCGCCCCGGACGACGCTGCGCTGGCCTGGAACCTGAAGGCGCTGGACGAAGCGGAAAAGGCAAGCGATGCGCGCTCACGCGGCTGGCGTGCGTCGCTCTTGAACAACCTCGGCTGGACCCTGCAGGAGCGCGGGGATTACCCCCAGGCGCTCGCCTATTGGCAGCGCGCCCTCGTGCTGCGCGAAGCTGAAGGCGACGTGAAGAAGACGCGCATCGCGCGCTGGACGGTCGCGCGCGGCCTGCGCTCGCTGGGCAGGCTGGGCGAGGCGGAAACGATCCAGCGCGCACTGGCAAGCGAGCTCGACGCTGCGGGCGCACCGCAGGGCTACGTGTTCGAGGAGCTCGCCGAGATCGCTGTGGCACGCGGCGATCCCCGTGCAGCGCAGTCCTGGGCCGCAAAGGCCTATGCGCTCCTCGGCACGGACGCAGACCTGCGCGCCCACGAGCCCGCCCGCCTCGAGCGGCTCGCCCGGCTGGCGCATCCCGAGGCGCAGCGCTGACGATGAACCCGCGGAAGCGCCGGCAGATCTTCGAGCGGCTGCGCGCCGCCAACCCCGAGCCCCGGTCCGAGCTCGACCACCGAACGCCTTTCGAGCTGCTGGTGGCGGTCGTCCTCTCGGCGCAGGCGACCGACAAGGGCGTCAACAAGGCGACTTCGCGCCTGTTCTCCGTCGCGAACACGCCGCAAGGAATCGCCCGGCTCGGCGTCGACGGCCTCATCCCCTACGTGAGCTCGATCGGCCTCTACAACAACAAGGCGAAGAACATCGTCGCGCTGTCGCAGATCCTGCTGCGCGAGCACGGCGGCGCAGTCCCGCGCGACCGCGAAGCGCTGGAGAGGCTGCCCGGCGTCGGGCGCAAGACGGCCAATGTCGTGCTCAACGTCGCGTTCGGTGAGCCGACGATCGCCGTCGACACGCACATCTTTCGCGTCGCCAATCGGACGCGCCTGGCGCCCGGCAGGGACCCCTCCGCCGTCGAGCAGGCGCTGCTCAAGGTGACGCCGGGCGAGTTCAGGCTGCATGCGCATCACTGGCTGATCCTGCTCGGACGCTATACCTGCGTCGCGCGCTCGCCGAAGTGCCCGCAGTGCATCATCGCGGATCTCTGCGAGTATCCCGACAAGCCGCAGGCCGCGAAGCCAGGCCACCGGTGACGCGATGTTCGCGCCGACCCGCGACGAAGCGCGGACCTTCCTCATCGATTCCTGGCGCCGCCACCGCGCCGGCGCGCCGCTGTCGGGACTCGCGCAGACGGCTGCGCAGCTGATCGCGATGCATCCCGAATACCATGCGATCCTCGAGGCCCCCGACCGCCACGTGGCACGTGACTACGGCCCTGAGCAGGGTGACGTCAATCCGTTCCTGCACCTGTCGTTGCACCTCGCGGTCGCGGAGCAGCTCGCGATCGACCAGCCGCCCGGCATACGCATGCATTACGAGCGGCTGGCTGCCGCACGCCGCGACGCCCATGCCGCGGCGCATGCGGTCCTCGAGTGCCTGGGCGAGGTGATCTGGCAGGCGCAGCGCAGCGGCAGCGCTCCTTCCGGAGCGCTGTATCTCGACTGCCTGGCGCGTGCTCGCTGAAGCCGGGGACCTAGCGCTTGGTGTGGACGACCGCCGGCTGCGCCGCGAAATAGGCGGCGACGTTGTCGATATCCTGGTCGGAGAGCGTCGCAGCGAACCCGTTCATGATCGGGTTCTTGCGCGCGCCCGACTTGTAGTCGCGCAGCGCCTTGGCGAGGTAGTCGGCGTGCTGTCCCCCGAGACGTGGATAGTCCGGAGACTGGCTGTTGCCGTCCAGACCGTGGCAGGCCTGGCAGACTTCCTTGGCCTTCGCCTGTCCGGCCGCCAGGTCGGCGGCCAGCGCCGGGGTGCAGGCGAGCAGCGTGACCGCGGCGAGCAGAGTGGAAATGCGCGTCGTGTTCATCATTTGCCTGCCGTCTTCGTGGAACCCTGGGCGTAGTACGCCGCGAGGTCGGCGATGTCCTGGTCGGAGAGCGTGGCAGCGATCGCACGCATCGACGGGAAGCTCCGTTCCCCGTCCTTGTACTCGTGCAGCGCCTTTTCGATATACGCGGCGTGCTGGCCGCCGAGCCTCGGCACGCTGTACACCTCGGGGTATGCGATGCGCCAGCCGTCGATGCCATGGCAGCCCTCGCACATCCGCGTCTTGTCCTTGCCCCGGGCAGCGTCGCCGGCGGGCGCCGCCGCCTGCGCCGCGGATGTGGTTGCGACCGCCAGCAGGAGGGCGGCAAATGCGGTGTGTCGAATCATCGATGTGGCGAGTCCGTGGACGGGAGCGCGCGGCGCGCGCGCAAATCCCGGCGATTCTAGTGGGCGCAGTGCTTGGCGGTCAAACGAGCGCCGCGTCGCGAAAGCGGGTCAGCGCTGCAGGTACTGGAGCTTGTCGGGAACATCCTTCCACTGGTCCGCATCCTCCGGCGCGGGCTTGCGCTCGATGATCGGCTTCCAGAGCTTGGCGAGGTCGGCGTTGAGCGCCGTGAACTGCCGCTGCTGCTCTGGAACGTCGTCCTCGGCGAAGATCGCCTCGACCGGGCACTCCGCAACGCAGAGCGTGCAATCGATGCACTCGTCGGGATCGATGACCAGGAAATTGGGACCCTCGCGGAAGCAATCGACGGGGCATACGTCGACGCAGTCGGTGTATTTGCAGCGGATGCAGCTTTCGGTGACGACGTAGGTCATGACGGTGAACGGCGCACGAACGGAAACGGCGGGCGGGCCTTGCGACCCCGGAATCTTGAATCTTAGCAGAATGCACCCATTTCCTTGCCGACCAGGCGAGCGGTGACGTTGCGGTAGACTTCGGTACCGGCCGCGCGCACCCAGGCTCCCTCGCGCGCTCGCGGACGAATCCCCGAGCAGGAAAGGACCCCAATGAGCGACACGATCAAGCACGTCACCGATACCACGTTCGACCGGGACGTGCTCCAATCAACGAACCCGGTGCTCGTGGATTTCTGGGCCGAATGGTGCGGACCATGCAAGATGTTCGCGCCGGTCCTCGATGAAGTGGCCAGGGCCTACGAGGGCAAGCTTACCGTCGCCAAGCTGGACATCGATGCGAATCCGTCGACGCCGGGCAAGTTCGGCATTCGCGGCATCCCCACGGTCATTCTCTACAAAGGCGGCCAGGTGCACGCGCAAAAGGTCGGGGCACTGACAAAATCGCAACTGACGGCATTCCTCGACAGCAATCTCTGAGCATCGTTTCTTGACAGCCCTCGCCACGGCCGTTACCCTCTGCTGGTGATTGGCGGGCGCGACCAGCGCCCAGCCATGCCGAGCGCAAATAAGCGCCGGCGAAAATCCAGGCAGCCGCCCCCCCGCGGCGCCCCCAGGATTCCCCACTCTTCGATCCGGTCCGACGGACCGTCCTACGCGGTTTCC
This sequence comes from Casimicrobiaceae bacterium, assembly GCA_035934825.1. Classification (GTDB taxonomy): domain Bacteria; phylum Pseudomonadota; class Gammaproteobacteria; order Burkholderiales; family Casimicrobiaceae; genus VBCG01. The sequence continues at coordinate 1,951 of DASYXO010000180.1, read as the reverse complement.
GCGCGCCATGCACCTTTCTGAACTCAAAGCCAAGCACGTATCCGAGATCCTGGACATCGCCAACTCGATGGAAATCGAGGGCGCGAATCGCATGCGCAAGCATGACCTCATCTTCGCCCTGCTCAAGAGCCAGGCGAAGAAGGGCGAGAGCATTTTCGGCGAAGGGGTCCTCGAGGTCCTGCCCGACGGCTTCGGTTTCCTGCGCTCCCCCGACACGAGCTACCTCGCGGGCACCGACGACATCTACATCTCGCCGTCCCAGATCCGCCGCTTCAATCTCCACACCGGCGACACGATCGAAGGCGAGATACGCACGCCCAAGGACGGCGAGCGCTACTTCGCGCTGGTCAAGGTCGACAAGGTCAACGGCGAGCCCCCCGAGAACGCGAAGTCCAAGATTCTCTTCGAGAACCTGACGCCGCTGTTCCCCGACGAGCCGATGGTGCTGGAACGCGAAATCAAGGCCGAAGAGAACATCACCGGCCGGATCATCGACATCGTCGCCCCGATCGGCAAGGGCCAGCGCGGCCTGCTCGTATCCTCGCCCAAGTCCGGCAAGACGGTGATGCTTCAGCACGTCGCCCACGCGATCACTGCGAACCATCCCGACGTCATCCTGATCGTCCTGCTGATCGACGAGCGGCCCGAGGAAGTGACCGAGATGCAGCGCACGGTCCGCGGCGAGGTCGTCGCTTCGACGTTCGACGAGCCCGCGACCCGGCACGTGCAGGTCGCCGAGATGGTCATCGAGAAGGCGAAGCGCCTGGTCGAGCACAAGAAGGACGTCGTGATCCTGCTCGACTCGATCACGCGGCTCGCCCGCGCCTACAACACCGTCGTCCCTGCGTCGGGCAAGGTACTGACCGGCGGCGTCGACGCCAATGCGCTGCAGCGACCGAAGCGTTTCTTCGGCGCGGCACGCAACATCGAGGAAGGCGGCTCGCTGACGATCATCGCGACCGCGCTGATCGATACCGGCTCGCGGATGGACGACGTCATCTACGAGGAATTCAAGGGCACGGGCAACATGGAAATTCACCTCGATCGGCGGATGGCGGAAAAGCGCATCTATCCAGCGATCAACGTGAACCGCTCGGGCACCCGCCGCGAGGAGTTGCTGCTGAAGCCGGACATCCTCCAGAAAATCTGGATCCTGCGCAAACTGCTCTATCCGATGGACGAGCTCGAAGCGATGGAATTCCTGCTCGACAAGGTCAAGGCGACGAAGAGCAACGCCGACTTCTTCGACTCGATGCGACGCGGCTGACGCCGGGGATTCCGGCACTCCACTCACACGCCGCGCTCGACGTCGGAACTGCGCCTTCGGGGTCGCATCCCCCGGCGCCGGCGCCCGCTCCGTACGCAGTTCCGCTATTGCCGCCCTGGAGCCGCCGGCGCAGCATGAGCGTCCCGGCCGGCCGCGAGGCGGGGCGGCCGTCCCGGGCTTCCAGGGTTCCCGCGCGCAGGAGGCTGCCCATGGCACGCAAGTTCATCGATTGCCGGAACTTCCCGAGCGACGCCAAATGCACCGTCGCGATCTCCGCGGACAGCGTGGACGAGCTCGTCGATGCCGCGACCCAGCACGCGGTGCTGGTCCACAAGCACCCGGATTCACCCGAGTTGCGCCAGCAGATTCGCGCCAGCGTGCGCGAGGGAAGCCCGGCTGCGTGAAGCTCCGGCGGGCGCTGCCGTGGCCAACGGTGACGCCCCCAGAGCAATAATTCATTATGCATCATAGGGTTAGAACGACCACTTGGAATCGCTAGCGACGCCCCCAGCTTGCATTGCAGGGCGAAATCGCAGATAATTCGCGTTTCGCCTGACCGTCAGGATCCCGAGCCGGATCCCGCCGACGCGGTCAACGGCCAATACCGGTGGCACCACCCAACAGCGATCCGCGGGCGACGCGCATCGCCCGCAAACGAGGCGCGCAATGAAGACCGACATCCAT
>DASYXO010000141.1:0-5287 GCA_035934825.1 Casimicrobiaceae bacterium | reverse complement strand
GGAATGCGGGATAGCGGCGGATGACGCGATTGCCGAAGATCCGCGACAGCCGCGGGTCGTTGCGCGTATCGACGAGCTCAGGCTCCCCGATCCCCGCCACCATGCGCTCGGCGGCGGTGGCGTACGCGCCCGGATCGCGCGTGCACGAGCCGAGAAATTCCTCGAGGCTCATCTCCTCGTCTCGGGCAGCCGAGTAGTCGGAGCGGAACTGTTCCAGCAATGTGGTCATGGCATGTCCCAATCAGGTGGCTGCGCGGTCGATCGGAGCGCGGACGCTCCTTTCCCGTCCCGGCATACCTTTTTGGTCTTGTGGAAACTCACGTGGCAGCCTGCCGATCCGCCGGCCACAGAAGAGGCGTGGCACCGGCGGTGAAGCCCGGCATCGGGTCGCGACCGCATTCGATTCGAACCGATCGCAGAACTGCCGATCCTTGAAGAAACTCGAGACGTCTGGCGCATAAGTCGTGCCAATCCCACCCCCGGCGATGCACGGGTCGTGCCAACGCCGCGGCGCGCGGTGCCGGATGCCCGGCGCCATCTTCGGCGCAGCGGCGACGGGGATCGGGAGACAGTGTCGCCGCGTCGGCGCAGTCGGCGCCGTCGTGCCCCGGAGACAGCGGCGCCCCGTCGACATCGGTGCCCACGGCCGCGGCACCACAGTCGGCGCTGCGCGTTGGCGCGCCGATGCATTCGACGCCGACGCTGAAGTCCTGCTTCCGCGGCTGGATCAGCACTCGCCCGGGGCGTCTGCCAACATCACGCACCAGGACGGTACGTCGCACGTCACGTCGTGGTGCGAGTGACGTTGCGCGTCTGGCCACGGCGACGACGGCAGGAGAATGTGCGCCCGCTCGCGCTGCCGCAGCCCTTCGACGCAGATCGAAGCGTGACCGAAGCCGCGAACCGGGCGTGCTAAGCTCATCGACTGCTCCGCACCCCATTCCACTGGAGTTGACCGTGCCCGGCTTGCTCCCAGACGTCGATCCCGAAGGCCTGCTCGAGTATTCGGTCGTCTATACCGACCGCGCGCTCAATCACATGTCGACGCGGTTCCAGGGCGTCATGCGCGACGTCGCGGACACCCTGAAACGCGTCTATCGCGCGCGCTCGGCAATCATCGTCCCGGGAAGCGGGACCTTCGGCATGGAGGCGGTCGCGCGTCAATTCGCGACCGGAAGGAAGTGCCTGGTGCTGCGCAACGGCTGGTTCAGCTATCGATGGACGCAGATCTTCGACGCGGGGGGCATCCCGTCGCAATCGACGGTCCTCAAGGCGCGCCCGGTGAAGGAGGGCCGCGCGGCACCTTACGCGCCCGCACCGCTCGGCGAAGTGACGCGCACGATCGAGCGCGAGCGGCCAGCACTCGTCTTGGCACCTCATGTCGAGACCGCGTCAGGAATCATCCTGCCCGATCCGTACCTGCGCGCGGTCGCCGACGCCGTGCATCGCGTCGGCGGCATGTTCGTCCTCGACTGCATTGCGTCGGGGGCGATGTGGGTCGATATGGCTGCCGCGGGCGTCGACATCCTGATCAGCGCGCCCCAGAAAGGCTGGAGCAGTTCCGCGGGCTGCGCGCTGGTGATGCTGGGCGAGAAAGCGCGGGCTGCGATCGATGCGACGACCAGCACGAGCTTCGCCTGCGACCTGCGCAAGTGGCTCGGCATCGTCGAGACCTACGAAAGCGGCGGGCATGCGTACTACGCGACGCTGCCGACCGATGGGCTGGCACGCCTGCGGGACGCGATGAAGGAGACCGAGCGCTTCGGCTTCGAGAGGGCGCGCGCCGCCCAGCAGTTGCTGGGGGACCGCGTACGCGCCATGCTGGCCGAGCGAGGCTTCGGCAGCGTCGCGGCCGATGGCTACGGCGCCCCGGGCGTCGTCGTCAGTTACACCGACGACCCGGACATCCAGTCAGGCACGCGGTTCCGCAGCATGGGGCTGCAGACGGCGGCGGGCGTCCCGCTGCAATGCGACGAGCCCGCCGACTTCAGGACATTCCGGATCGGGCTGTTCGGCCTCGACAAGCTGCAGAACATCGATCGCAGCGTCGGCTTCCTCGAGGAAGCGATGGCGCCGGTACCCGTCCGCTAACCCCGGGCTTTGCTGCAGCTCAATCGCCCGGCAGCGTCGCGCGCACCGGTGTCCGTGGGTAGGTAAGCGTACGCTTGGCGTGCCGCTTGGCCCATGCCGCCCTCACCGCGAAGAACAGCTGCAGTGCGATCAGCGCTGCGCAAAGAGAGATGAAGGTCAGGCTGATCGGCCGCTCCAGGAACACGCCCATGTTGCCGCGAGACAGGAGCAGTGCACGCCGGAAGTTCTCCTCGACCAGCGGGCCCAGGACGTAGCCCAGCAACACGGGCGCCACCGGGAACTCCAGTGCCATGAAGATCGCGCCGGCGATCCCGAACACCAGCACCTCGTTGACCTCGAACAGGCTGTTGTTGGTGCTGTAGACCCCGACCGCGATGAAGAACAACGCGCAGGGGAACATCAGCCGGTAGGGCACGCGCAGCACCTTGACCCACACGCCGATCAGCGGCACGTTCAGGATCAGCAGCAGCACGTTGCCGACCCAGAAGCTGGCGATCAGGCCCCAGAACAGGTCAGCGTGCTCGGTGATGAGCTGCGGGCCCGGCGCGATCCCCTGCACCATCAACGCGCCCAGCAGCAGCGCCATCACCGGGTCGCCGGGGATGCCGAGGCTCATCGTCGGAATGAAGTCGACCTGGGTCTTGGAATGCGACGCCGCCTCCGGACCCGCGACGCCCTCGATCGCCCCGTGGCCGAAGCGCTCGGGTGTCTTCGAGATCTTGCGCTCGAACGCATAGGCGATGAACGTCGTGATCGTCGGGCCGGTGCCCGGCATCGCGCCGAACAACGTCCCGATCAGCGTCCCGCGCAGCATCGGGAAGAACGACTGCTTGAGCTCGCTGCGACTCGGCCGCATGTCGCGCAGGCGCACCTTGGTCTCGTTGCCGATGAACTTCATCCGGTTGACGCTGCGCAGGAAATCCGCGGCGCCGAACATGCCCAGCGCCAGCGCCACCAGCTCGACCCGGTCGGTCAGCTCCGGAAAGCCGAATGAAAAGCGGATGACGCCGCTGTTGACGTCGGTGCCGACGGTGCCGATCAGCAACCCGATGACGGTCATCGCGATGCCTTTCAACGGCGAGCCCCGCGCCATCGTGCCCCCGGCGAGCAGGCCCAGCAGCATGATCGAGCAGATCTCGGTGGGCCCGAACTTCAGCGCCGCATTGACCAGCAGCGGCGAGGCGAAGATCATGACCGTGATGCCGAACGACGCCGCGAAGAACGACGCAATCATGGTCACGCCCAGTGCCGCGCCTCCGCGTCCCGCGCGGGTCATCGGATAGCCGTCGAGGCACGTCACCGCGTGCGGCGGATGCGACGGCAGGTTGAGCAGGATCGCCCCGATCGCACCGCCGTACATCGACCCGTAGAAGATGCCGGCCAGCATCAGGAAGGCCGGGACCGGATGCATGGTATAGGTGATCGGCAGCAGCATCGAGATCGCCGACAGCGCCCCCATGCCCGGCAGCACGCCGATCAGGTTGCCGACCAGCACCCCGAAGAACGACCACATCAGGTTATGCGGCTCCAGCGCAACGCCGAAGCCGTACCAGAGATCGGTGAGCGCCTGGTGCACGGTCAGCCGCCGCCCCACTGGAACAGCGGGAACTGAAGCTGCAGTGCCCACCAGAAGACGACGATGGCCACCACCACGGCCGCCAGACCGAGCACCACCGCCCCCAGGAGCGTGTTCTGCCGGTCACCCAGCGCGGCGATGAACACGATGGCGAAAGTCGCCGGGAGCAGACCACCGTACTTCCCGAGCGTGACGAAGGCGACCAGCGAGCCGATGATGCAGGCCCAGCCACGCCACTCCGGCGCCAGGACCTCGAGCTCGCCGTCGTAGCGGGCAAAGCGCGCCGTGGCCGCGATCGCGACTCCCACCGCGGTGAGGATCACGCCCAGCGCAGTCGGGAAGAACCCCGGACCCATGCGCTCCAGCGTCCCCAGCTGGTAGCTCGAACCCTGGACTGCCGCGGCCAATCCGATGGCAGCCATCAGCATCCCGCCCGCGTAGTCTCGGCCGCGCTTGCTCTTCAATGCCCGCATCGACGAACCTCCCGTGCCTCGACATGTTGTTCCGACCCGGGAACGTCGTCCCGGTGGCGGCCGAGCCGCATTGGCCAACCGCGGCGACGGCATGGCTGCCGCGCAGGGCCGCGAGGCGGTCTAGGCGTCCGCGGGTACGAGATTGTGCATCGAAAAACCGCTGGCCACGAGATCGGCGACCAGCGCCGCCGATTGCACAGCGGGCAGCTCGACCAGCGGCGGGCGCACGCGCGCCCAGGCCGGGTCGCGGCCCCAGTGGGCGATCGCCTGCTTGAGCGCCGGAATCATCGGATATTTCTCGAAGGTCGCGCGCACCCGGTCGACGCCCCGCTGCATCGCATCGGCATCCGCGGCCTGCCACTGCCCGTAAAGCCGGTGGATCGCCGATGGATTCACGTTGGCCGTCGCGCTGATGCAGCCTTTGCCCCCGTGGCGCAGGTTGGCAAGCAACAGGCGTTCGCTGCCCACGAATACGTCGAATCCTGCGCCGGCAAAGCGGTCGAGCATGGCTTTCGAGTTGTTCCAGTCCCCCGAGGAATCCTTCGCGCCCGCGACCGTCCCCGGGTAGTCCCTCAGCAACCGCTCGACCAGCGCGAGGCTCAACGGCACCTGCGACACCGGCGGGATGTGATAGAGGTAGATGCGCAGCCGCGCGTCGCCGACGCGCTCGATGATCTCCGCGTAGCTGCGGTAGAGGCCGTCGTCCGTGACCCCCTTGTAGTAGAACGGCGGGAGCATCAGGGTCCCGGCGCAACCGAGCCTGACCGCGTGCGCCGTCAGCCGCACCGAGTCGGTCAATGCGCAGGTGCCGGTCCCCGGCATGATCCTCGCCGGATCGGCGCCCGCGGCGACCAGCCGGTCCAGCAGCTCGATGCGCTCGTCCATGCCTAGCGAATTCGCCTCCGAATTGGTACCGAACACGGCGAGGCCGACGCCTTGGTCGAGCAACCACTTGCAGTGATGCAGGAAGCGCCCGGCGTCCGGCGCATGGTCGGACGCGAAAGGTGTCACCACCGGCGCCAGCACGCCGCAGATACGCGCCTTTCGGTCCAGGCTCATTCCCCGCGCGCCTCCCCGGCAATGCGTGGCCCCGCCGACGACGCGCCCGCGTTCATCTCCAGCATCAGCTGGTTGATGCGCTTGACGA
>DASYXO010000123.1:0-7630 GCA_035934825.1 Casimicrobiaceae bacterium | reverse complement strand
TTCAGATATTGCGGCTCTGACCCCAATTATTTACGGCTCTGACCCCAATTCGCTGCTGACCCCAATTATTTACGGCTCTGACCCCAATTCGCTGACGGCTCTGGCCCCGGTTTACCGGGCTAGCGCCGCTGCGCCGAGAACACACCCGGAATGTCCTTCGCGAGCCGCAATGCGCGCTGGAGCTGGGCGACGCTCTCGACCTCGAGGGTGAACGCCATTCGCGCCTGATGGTGCCGGGTCATGGTATTGACGGCGATGACGTTGATTTTCTCGCGCGTCAGGAGCTCCGACAGGTCGCGCAGCAGGCCCTGCCGGTCGCTCGCCTCGACCACGATGTCAACCGGGAAGACCTCCTCACGCGGGGCGCCCCAGTCGGCGTCGATCAGGCGCTCAGGCTCGCGCGCCCGTATCCGCGCGACGTTCAGGCAGGCGGCGCGATGGATCGTGATGCCCTTGCCGCGGGTCACGAAGCCCACGATCGGGTCGGGAGGTGCCGGCTTGCAGCAACGCGCGAGGGCGGTCATCAGGCGGTCGACGCCGACGACTAGGATGCCCTGCCCCGCGCCGGTCGCGCGGCTTCTCCGTGTGACGACGTCGGGCGCAGCCTCGACGGCCGGCACAGCCGCGGCGGGCTGCCCCACCGCCAGGATTGCGGTCTGCACATCCTTGCTGCCAATGTCGTCGCGCGCGAACGCGGCGAACAAGTCGTCGGCTTTCGAGAAGCCGGCCCTGGCGGCTACGGCGTCGAGCTTGAGCGCCGTCTGTCCAAGGCGCGCGAGCTCGCGCTCGACCATCGCGCGTCCCTGCGCCACCGTCGCATCGTGCTGCTGGGCCTTGAACCACTGCCTGACCTTGGCCCGCGCGCGATGGCTGTGGACATAGCCGAACTCGGCATTGAGCCAGTCGCGCGATGGACCGACCGCCGCGCCGCCCTGCTTGGCCGCGATGATCTCGACCTGCTGGCCGTTGCGCAGCTTGTAGTCGAGCGGAACCATCTGCCCGTCGACGCGCGCGCCGCGGCAGCGGTGGCCAAGCCCGGTGTGCACCGCATAGGCAAAATCGATCGGCGTCGAGTCGCGCGGCAGGTCTATGACTTTCCCCTGCGGCGTGAGCACGTAGATCGACTCGGTGAACAGGCTGCTCTTGAAGGCCGCCAGCCAGTCGCCGGTGTCGGCGACCGCATCCTTCCAATCGAGGATCTGGCGCAGCCACGCAATCTTGTCGTCGAAACCGGCGTCACGCCGCGCCGACGATCCCCCCGATTCCTTGTAGCGCCAGTGCGCGGCGACGCCGTACTCCGAGTGACGATGCATCTCGTGGGTCCGGATCTGGACCTCGAGCGCCTTGCCCTCGGGCCCGGTGACGGCGGTATGCAACGACCGGTAACTGTTGGCCTTGGGCTTGGCGATGTAGTCGTCGAACTCGCCCGGCAGCGGCGTCCACAGCTGGTGGACGACACCGAGCGCCGCGTAGCAATCGCGGACCGATCCGACCAGGACGCGCACGGCGCGGATGTCGTAGAGCGCGTCGATCCCGGCGCCTTTGCGCCGCATCTTCTTGAAGATGCTGTAGATGTGCTTGGGCCTGCCACTGACCTCCGCCGCGATGCCGACCGATGCGAGCTCGCGCTTCAGCAGCGCGATGACGTTCTCGATGTAGACCTCGCGATCCTGCCGCCGCTCGTCGAGAAGCCGGGCGATGCGACGGTACTCGTCGGGCTCCAACGCGCGAAGTGAAAGATCCTCGAGCTCCCACTTGAGCTGCCAGACCCCGAGGCGATTGGCGAGCGGCGCGTAGACATCGATCACCTCCCGCGCGACGGCGCGACGACGCTCGGCATCGCCGGTCATCAGCCAGCGCATCGTCTGCGTGCGCTCCGCAAGCCTGATCAGGACCACGCGGATGTCCTCGACCATCGCCAGCAGCATCTTGCGCAGGTTCTCGGCCTGCAGCGCGCGTTCGTGCGCGTCGGCGCCTGCGGCAACGGCGTGCACCGAGTCCATCTTCGCGACATCGACGACCAGCGTCGCGACGTCCTTGCCGAACGCGGCCTCGACCGCGGCGGCATCGAAGCCAGCGACGCCGGGAAGGCCGGCCAGCAGTGCCGAGACCAGCGAATCAGGATCGAGCCGCTGGGAGGTGAGAATGGTTGCGGTTCCGAGCGCGGTTTCGATCAGAAGCTCGCCATCGTGGCCGCGCGCATCGCCGAGGCGCGTACGGGCCATGTCATAGGCCGCAGCGACACGATCGCGGTCGGCAACGGTGTAGATCGGCGACAAAGATGAAAGCCACGCGGCGACCGCCTGCGGCACGGCCGCTGGCGGCGCGGCGTGCGTGACCGCGACCATCGGCCGACCCTAGAGCGCCTGCCCGGCGGCCTTGGCGATCGCGTGCGCGAGCGCCTCGGCGTGTCCGTCGGCCATGCTGCGCTCGCGCGCCTCGACCATGACGCGCAGCACCGGCTCGGTGCCGGATGGCCGGACCAGCACGCGCCCCGCATCGCCCAGTTCGGCGACCGCGGCACGCTCGGCGCGCCTCACCGCGGCGCTGCCCTGCCAATCCCAGCCACGACGCACGGGCACGTTGATCAGCCGCTGGGGAAACAGCGCGACCGCCTTGGCAGCTTCGGCGAGCGTCGTCTTCTGCTCGATCATGGCGCGCAGGACGGCGAGCGCTGCGACGATCGCGTCGCCGGTCGTATGCTTGTCACGGCAGATCAGGTGGCCCGAATTCTCGCCGCCGAGCTGCCAGCCGCGCTCCACCAGCTCCTCGAGCACGTAGCGGTCACCGACCCTCGCGCGTACCAGCGATATCCGCGACTTCGCGAGCGCCTGCTCGAAGCCGAGGTTGCTCATCAGCGTGCCGACCACGCCGCCCGCCAGGGCGCCGCGGCGCTGGTAGTCGCGGGCGATGACGTAGAGCAGCTGGTCGCCGTCGTAGAGCCGTCCTTCGCCGTCGGCCATCAGCAGCCTGTCGCCGTCGCCGTCGAGCGCGATTCCGAGGTCAGCGCCGTGCGCACGCACCTGCGCCACGAGGTGCTCGGGATGCGTCGCACCGACGCCGTCGTTGATATTCGTGCCGTTCGGCGCGTCGCCGACCGCGATCACGTCGGCGCCGAGCTCGTGGAACACCGGCGGTGCCACGTGGTACGCGGCGCCGTGGGCGCAATCGACGACGATCTTGCGCCCGCGCAGGTCGAGCTCGTTCGGGAAGGTGCTCTTGCAGAACTCGATGTAGCGCCCGGCCGCATCGCCGACGCGGAACGCCTTGCCCAGGTGCGCCGGTAGCGCGCACACGAGCGGCGCATCCATCGCCGACTCGATCGCGAGCTCGACGGCGTCGGGAAGCTTCGCGCCGCGCTGAGAGAAGAACTTGATGCCGTTGTCTTCGAACGGATTGTGCGATGCGCTGATCACGATGCCTGCGGACAGCCGCAGCGCGCGCGTCAGGTACGCGATCGCCGGCGTCGGCAGCGGACCGCAGAGGTAGACATCGACTCCTGCCGCCGCGAGTCCGGCCTCGAGAGCCGCCTCCAGCAGGTAGCCCGAGATCCGCGTGTCCTTGCCGATCAGCACCGCCGGTGCCTCACCGCGCGCCGCGTCGCCGGAGGCAAGCGTGCGTCCCGCAGCCCAGCCGAGCTTCAGGACCAGCTCCGGCGTGATGGGCTCCTCGCCGACGTGCCCGCGCACTCCGTCGGTGCCGAAATGACGGCGTTGCTTTCCGGTCCTGTCGCTCATTCGAGGCCTTTGCGCAATTGGAGTCCTGTCCAGGGTTCGATCGCCCGCCAGACCGCGAGCGCATCGACGGTTTCGCGCACGTCGTGCACGCGCACGATGCGCGCGCCGCGCAGCGCGGCCGCGAGCGCCGCGGCCACGCTCGCCGACACCCGCCCGCCGACATCGCGCCCGGTGAGCGCTCCGAGCGTCGACTTCCGCGACAAGCCCGCAAGCACCGGAAACCCGAGGCCGGCGATCGTATCGAGGCAGCGCAGCAGGTCGAGATTATGCGCGACCGACTTGCCGAAGCCAAAGCCCGGGTCGACGACGATACGATCGGACGCGATGCCGGCGTCGGCGCAGGCCCGCGCCCGCCCGGCGAGGAACGCCCGGACCTCGGTGACGACGTCGGCGTAGTGCGGAGCCTGCTGCATCGTCCGCGGCTCGCCCTGCATGTGCATCAGGCATATCGCGGCATCGCTGCCGGCGATGGCCTCGATCGCGCCCGGCGCGGCGAACGCCTTGACATCGTTGATCATCGACGCCCCCGCGGCGACCGCCGCCCGCATCACCGCAGGCTTCATCGTGTCGACCGAAACGACGGCGCCCTGCGCCGCCAGTGCTTCCACGATCGGGATCACGCGCTCCTGCTCGACCTCCTCCGGCACCGGTGCAGCACCCGGACGCGTCGACTCGCCGCCGATGTCGATGATGTCCGCGCCTTCCTCGAGCAGGCGGCGCGCATGGGCGAGCGCTCTTTCAGGGTCAAGGCGGCCGTCGGCGGAAAACGAATCGGCGGTGACGTTGACGATCCCCATGACGCAGGGCGACGAAAGGTCGATCTCGTGGCGGCCGCAATGGAGGATGCTCATCGGAGTGCTCGCATGGCGCGTCGGAAGCCGGTGAAGCAAAAAGGAGGTGCACGTCGCCGCGCACCTCCTTCGTCCAGCCCTGCGCGAACGCTAGGCGGGATTCGCCGACGGAGCCGCTTCGCCCGGAGGCGTCGACGGGCCGGACGGGGTGCCCATCGCCGCTGCCGACGACACCTTCGGCGGTCGCGGAGGCTGGCCGGACATGATGTCGCCGATCTGGTCGGAATCGACCGTCTCGAGCTCGAGCAGCGCCTTCGCCATCGCCTCGACCTTGTCGCGATTCTCCTCGATCAGCTTGCGCGCCAGCGCGTACTGCTGGTCGATGATGCCGCGGACCTCGGCATCGACCTTGCGCATCGTCTCCTCGGACATGTTGACGGTGCGCGTGATCGAGCGGCCGAGGAAAATCTCGCCCTCGTTGTCACCGTAGACCATGGGACCCATCAGGTCGCTCATGCCGTAGCGCATCACCATGTCACGGGCAATGTGCGTCGCGCGCTCGAAGTCGTTGGAAGCACCGGTGGTCATCTGGTTCATGAACACCTCCTCGGCGATACGGCCGCCGAACAGCACTGCGACGGTGTTCAGCATCCGCTCCTTGTCCATGCTGTAGCGGTCGCTCTCGGGTAGCTGCATCGTCACGCCCAGCGCACGACCGCGCGGGATGATCGTGACCTTGTGCACCGGGTCGGTCTTGGGCAGCAGCATCGCGACGACGGCGTGCCCCGACTCGTGGTACGCCGTGTTGCGGCGCTCCTCCTCGGGCATCACGATCGAGCGGCGCTCGGTGCCCATGATGATCTTGTCCTTGGCACGCTCGAAATCGAGCATGTCCACCAGCCGCTTGTTTCCGCGGGCCGCGAACAACGCCGCCTCGTTGACGAGGTTGGCGAGATCGGCGCCGGAGAATCCCGGCGTGCCGCGCGCGATGATGTCGGCCTTGACGTCGGGTCCGAGCGGCACCTTGCGCATGTGGACAAGCAGGATCTGCTCGCGGCCACGGATGTCGGGCAACGGCACGACGACCTGGCGGTCGAAGCGGCCCGGGCGCAGCAGTGCCGGATCGAGCACGTCCGGACGGTTCGTCGCGGCGATGACGATGACGCCCGCGCTGCCCTCGAAGCCGTCCATCTCGACCAGCAGCTGGTTAAGCGTCTGCTCGCGCTCGTCGTTGCCCCCGCCGAGGCCGGCGCCCCGCTGCCGGCCGACCGCGTCGATTTCGTCGATGAACACGATGCACGGCGCGCTCTTCTTCGCCTGCTCGACCATGTCGCGCACGCGCGCGGCACCGACACCGACGAACATCTCGACGAAATCGGAGCCCGAGATCGAGAAGAACGGCACCTTCGCCTCGCCGGCGATCGCCTTGGCGAGCAGCGTCTTGCCGGTCCCGGGCGAGCCGACCATCAGCACGCCACGCGGAATCCGGCCACCGAGCTTCTGGAATTTGGAAGGATCGCGCAGGAACTCGACCAGCTCCGCGACTTCCTCCTTCGCCTCGTCGCAACCCGCGACGTCGGCGAAAGTGACCGTGTTGTTGGCCTCGTCGAGCATGCGCGCCTTGCTCTTGCCGAAGCTGAACGCGCCGCCCCTGCCCCCGCCCTGCATCTGGCGCATGAAGAAGATCCATACGGCGATCAACAGCAGCATCGGGAACCACGAAATGAAGATCTGCGCGAGGAAGCTTTGTTCCTCCTCGGGCTTGGCCTCGACCTTGACGCCTTCCTTGACCAGGTCGCCGACCATCCAGATGTCGCCTGGACTGTAGGTGACGTAGTTCTTCTTGTCCGTCGACACCCACTTGATCGTCCTGCCGTCGACGCTCGCGGACTCGACGCGCCCGTCGCGCGCCGATTGCATGAAATCGGAGTAAGCGACGGTGTCCTTCGCGGCCTGCCGCGAATCGAACTGCTTGACCACCGTCAGGACGACCAGCCCGATCACCAGCCAGACGCCGATATTCTTCAAGAGGTTGTTCAAACCAGACTCCTTCCGGCCGGCCCCGTGACCGGCACCTGCCGCACATCGGTGCGGCGCCAACTGTCCTGAGGTATCGCCGCGGATGCTCCCGCTGCCGTACCTGCTCGCATTTTAGCGTTGATTCGAAACCCCGTCGCGACCGCTGTCGCAGTAATCGTGCCAATTCGAGACGAATCAGTGCTGATCGCGAGCCTGTCTCCCGGAAGCGACAATCACCCCGCTTCCCGCAAGCCCTTGGCGACCAGGTAATGCTCGCGGCTGCGATCGCGCGAGGCCTTCGGCTTGCGCAGGTAGACCTTGGTGAAATGCCGCGCGACCAGACGCTGAAACTCGGCAAGCCCCGCCCCCTGGAACACCTTGATCACCAGATCGCCCCCCGGCTGGAGGTGGCCGCGGGCGAATTCCAACGCAAGCTCCGCGAGATGGACGCTCCTTGCCTGGTCGGCAGATTCGATTCCAGAGAGATTGGGGGACAGGTCCGAGAGCACAAGGTCTACCGGCGCTCCCGCGAGTTTTTGTTCGACGGCGGCGATGCCCTCGTCCGACGCGAAATCGCCCTGCACGAACAGGACGCCGGCGACCGGGGTCATCGGCAGCAGGTCGATGGCGACGATTCGGCCGCCGGGTCCCAGGCGCTCGCGCAGGACCTGCAGCCAGCTTCCCGGCGCCGCACCAAGGTCGACCACCGTCAGGCCCGGCCGCAGCAGCCGGTCGCGTTCGGCAAGCTCCTGCAGCTTGAATGCGGCGCGCGAGCGATAGCCACGGCGCTGCGCCTCGCGGACATAGAGATCGGTGACGTGCTCGTGCATCCACGCCTTGCCGAACCGGTGCTTCTTGCGGGCGGGATTGAGGGGACCGCTCATCGCCGGTCCTGCGCGTGGAGGTTGCGCGAATGGCACTCCGGGCCGGTCGCGGACCGCATCGACGACATGGGCATTCGGCACCCCGGGCGGGCGCGGGCCGGCAGAGGCATGGCGGCAAATCCTCGGCTGCAAGCAGGAATCACGGGTGGAACCTCGAACCGGCGAGCGGTGATCCTAGCATCGCGCCGGCGACGGGCGC
>DASYXO010000044.1:0-2457 GCA_035934825.1 Casimicrobiaceae bacterium | reverse complement strand
GTGCGGGAGTGGGCCGACGATGAGCGAAGCGCGTTCGCCCGCTCGGCCTGGTCGCTGAGTTTCTACGACAGCATCGTCGCGATCGAAAAGCGCCCGAAGTCGCCGCCCGAAGCGCGCATGACCGGGAAGCTCTCGTTTCTGGCCCTCGATGAGTGACCGGTCGACCGCGTCGTCGGCCCCCGGGCGCAACGACTTCTGCCCCTGCGGCAGCGGGCTTCGCTACAAGCGGTGTTGCGGGTGTCTTGAAGCTGCGCCACCGGCAGTGCCCGCGGCCCCGCAGTACGTGGGATGGGACGCGCTGCGCGCTGACCAGCGCGCTGCGCTGTGGCGGACAATGCAGACGGCGCTGGCCGCGCAGAAGGAAGGTCAGCTCGCCGTGGCGCGCGGCCTGTACGAGGAGGTCGTGGCACGCGCGCCTTGCACCGGGGACGCGGTCCACATGCTGGGCGTCGTTCACCTGCAGGAGGGCGATCTCGAGACGGCCGAGGCCTTGCTGCGGCGCGCGCTCGACCTGATGCCGCAGGTCGAGGCGATCCGCCAGAACCTGCAACTGCTGAAGCAGCGCAAGCGCGACACCGAGGGCATCTACTCGCTGCGCGCCATCGTCGCAATCGACATGCTGCGCCTGCTCGGCGCAACCGGTCGGCTGTCTCCGGTGAACCCGGGGGAAGGCTTCCTCGGTTCAGCCTCGGGAACGGTCCACGTCGTGGTTCCTGGTGACATTCTCAACGGCGGCGCCAACCAGGACGGCGTCGCCCTCGTCCGGCAACTGGCGGCGGTCCGCGCGACGTCGCTCTGGAGCGATCCGCGGGACCGGATTCCGCGAGCCGAGGTCCCGGGCGCGGTCGAGATCGATGTGGCCGGTGGCGTGCTTCCTCGTGATGGAACCCTCGCGGTGTTCGGGATCAACCCATGCACGCTCGACTGGTTGGCGGACGCGGCGCCGCGTTTCGATTCGATCGTGATCGCGCTCGACGTGCACGATCCGGAAATCTGCGTCGACGTATTCGATCGCCTGCCGCCGGCCATGGTTTCCCGGGTGCGGCTGGTGGCACGCAGCGCGGCGGTGCTCGCCGACCTCGGGGTGCCCGGTGCGGTGGACACGATGGTGTTCGGGGCGGTGAAGGCGAATCCGCGGGCCCGCGAACATTCGTGGAAGCGGCCACGGTTGGCGGTGTTCATCGCGCCGGTGCGAAGCCGGGAGAACAAGGCGCGTTGGGAGATGCTCGAATGGCTGCGCGGGCAGGGAGCCTTCCTGCGCGTACTCTATCCCGGCCGGCTGCCCAGCCCCCACATCGCGAACGACGACGAGCACCTCGCGGGGATCGTCGGCGATTGGGATGACTGGTGGAATGGTCTCGACGGACTCTTCTTCTGGGGGGCGGAGGGGCGCATGCGCCAGTACGACCGCCTCGTGTTCGAGGCCCTCGAAGGGGGGTTGGCGATTGTCGCCGACGGCTTCGGAGATTACGCGCCACGGGTCGCCGCCCGCTGCGACGGCGCGCTCTTCTTCGATGCGCAGTCAGCGCGGAAACTGTGTACGGACTGGTTGACGGGAGCTTGCGACCCGCTCTCGCGCGTCGCCACGTGATGGCGATGACCACCGATCGCATGGATTCGGACCGCGTCGTCCTCGCGTGGGAGCCGGCCGGGCCGGTCACGCTCGAAGACCGGCTTGCCGTGGTGGATGTCATCGCTCGCCAACTTGGACGGGTGGCCTCTGCCTTCATCCTGCCCTGGGGTCGCGCGGAAGCGGCGGAGGTGGACCGCGTGGTGGCGATGGCGACGTACCACAGGGTTCCCGTCCTTCCGCTCATTGAGGCGGATCGCGGATCGGGCCACTGGGCTCGCGAGGCGCTGCCCGCGTCGCTGCGCGCTCTCGCCAACGCCGGAGTCCTGTGCGAGCTCAAGGGCGAGCGCTACGCGTTGATTCGCGCCGATGCCGACGCGCGCATCGAGGAGAACCTGCCCGCGATCCGCCAGGCCCTTGCCGTGCCCGGCGGTCGGGTGCGGGCAGGCTGGCTGCGTCGTGCATCGCCCTACGTGGCGATTCCATCCGCCTTCGACTTCGCGCTCGACTGGCCCCCATTCGGTGCGGATGCATCGGGTGCGGGCGGCGATTTGCGCCGGCAAGACTACGGCTCGATCACGCTCGACATCGCGAAGCGCCACGGCGCCAACGCGATGCTGGCGCCCAGCGTATTGTGGTCTCCCACCCGCGACGCGCATCTCGCCGACGGTGCAACGAGCGTCAACGGGATCACTCCGCTGCGCATCGCCTACGCGATCGATGCCGCGCGGCGCCACGTGCGAAACCGAATCCACGCGAACGTGCCGTTCTGGGCCCTGCGTCTTGCATTCTCCCCGCAGGACGAGCGGCAGGTCGAGTCGCTCGCCGCATTGGCAACGATGCTCGATTCGCCTCACCGGCCGAGCATTGCCTTTCCCGGCGTCACT
>DASYXO010000042.1:0-3286 GCA_035934825.1 Casimicrobiaceae bacterium | reverse complement strand
GCCGTTCCTGCGTCAGCTACTGCCGGAGAGCGACTGGGTGCTGGTGAACCTCGCGTGGCGGGAGAACGGCATGATCGTCGCGCGCGGCAATCCCAGGCGCGTGGCTGCCGCCGCCGACCTTCTGCGCGACGACCTGCGTTTCGTGAATCGACAGCGGGAGGCCGGCACGCGGGTACTGCTGACGCGCGCGTTGCGTGCCGCAGCCATCGATCCGTCGTCGATTGCGGGCTGGGACAACTCGGTTGCGACGCACGATGCCGTGGCACAGGCGATCGTCCTCGGGAACGCCGATGTCGGTCCCGGTTTGCGGGCAGTCGCCGCGTCCTGGGACCTCGACTTCGTGCCGCTGGCGCAGGAGCGCTACGACATTGCACTGTCACGCGACATGCTCCAATCCGCTCGCGGGCTGCTGCTGCTCGGTGTCCTGCGCAGCCGGTCGTTGCGGCGCGAGGCCGGGCGCTACGCCGGATACGACTTGCGCGACTGCGGGCGGATCGTCGGGGCCGCCCGGCCCGGGCTTATCCGGGACTGAGCGACCGTTTCATTTTCATCGAGGAGAACGGACATGGAGTTGCGAGCGCGGACGTTGGGTTTGATGGCTGGGGCGACCGTGGCGATGGTTGCGATCGCCGTTGCCGGCGCCAGGACGGCGAGCGCGGCGCCCCGCGATCCGGTCACGGTGACAATCTACGCCGCGGGCACGCTCGCCCGGCCGTTCACCGAGATGGCGCGCGAGTTCGAGAAGTCGCATCCCGACATCGTGATCCAGTCGCAGTTCGGCGGCAGCGTCAAGATGGTCAAGCAGGTGACGGTGCTGAAGCAGCAGGCGGACATCGTCGCGGTGGCGGATTACACGGTGATCCCGAAATTCATGTTCGGCGGCAACGGGACGCAGGCCTACGCCGACTGGTACGCCGGGTTCGTCGGCAACGCGATCACGTTCATCTACACGCCCAAGAGCAAGTTCGCGAAGGAGATCACGGCCGACAACTGGTACGACATCCTTGCGCGCCCGGGCGTCGAGATCGGCCGCTCCAATCCCGACACCGATCCGTCGGGGTACCAGACGCTGCAGATGCTCGGCCTCGCCGCGACGCATTATCATCGGCCGGGCCTCGCGGATGCGGTCCTGAAAAACGCGCCAGAGACGAACATCCGCGATACCGAGACCGACCTCATCTCGGCACTGCAACTGGGCCAGATCGACTACCTCGCGATCTATCGCTCGGACGCGCTGCAGCATCATTTCGAATACCTGAAGCTGCCCGCGGCCATCGACCTTAGCGATCCGAAATACTCGGCGGACTATTCGCAATCGGTCGTGCACACCAGGAACGGGGCACTGTCCGCAAAGCCCATCGTCTACGCGCTGACGATTCCGCTCAACGCCGCGCACAAGGCGGCTGCGATCGAATTCGCGAAGTTCATTCTCGGGACCGAAGGGCAGAGGATCTCCGCACGGAACGGTTTCAAGACGCTGGCGCCCGCCTACGTCGTGCACGGCGACAGGATGCCGGCGCCGCTCCTGGGGCTGACCCAGCCGTGGACGACGCCGTAGTCCTGCGGCGATCCATCGCTGCCTGACGCGGCCGCAGGCGGGATGCGGCGTCCGACGCTGTTCCTGGCATTCTGGCTGCTCGGCAGCCTGGTGCTGGCTTTCATCGTCGTTCCACTCCTGTCGCTGGTGGCGGCCCCCGGACTGGCCGGGTTGCTCCGCGCGGCGGCGATGCCCGACGTTCGAGCGGCGATCGCATTGAGCCTGGGCGCGGCGTTCGTCGCGGCGCTGTTCGCTGCGGCGTTCGGCGTGCCGCTGGCGTACGTGCTCGCACGAAGCGCGTTTCCCGGCAAGGGTGTGGTCGAGGCGGTCGTCGATCTGCCGCTCACGGTGCCGCACACCGTCGCCGGCATCGCACTGCTGCTCGCGTTCGGTCGCGAAGGCGTGCTGGGCGAGCCTGCCGCAGCGTGGTTCGGTTTGCGCTTCTGGGGAACGTTCGCCGGCATCGTCGTGGCCATGCTGTTCGTGAGCCTTCCGTACGCGGTCAATGCTTCGCGCATCGGCTTCGAGGAGGCGATCGATCCGCATCTCGAGAAGGTGGCGCGAACGCTGGGCGCCGGTCCCTGGCGCGTGTTCACGCGCATCGCATTGCCACTGGCCTGGCGCGGAGTGATGGCCGGCGTCACGCTCACCTTCGCCCGTGCGATCAGCGAGTTCGCAACGGTCGCGTTGCTCGCGTATTACCCGATGACCGCGCCGATCAAGGTCTACGAGCTGTTCCTGCGCTTCGGCCTCGACGATGCCACCGGGGCCGCGGTGCTGTTCCTTGGAACCGTGCTGCTGCTCTTTGTCGTACTGCGCCAGTTCGCCTTTGGACGCGGCGGAAACCGGGGATTCGGCCGGTGAGCGCGCAGCCGCTGTCGGTCGAGGACGTCCGGGTCGCGCTCGGGGCCTTTGCGCTGCACGACGTCTCGCTGTCGGTGGACCCTGGCGAGATCCTGGTCCTGCTGGGTGCGAACGGCGCCGGAAAGAGCGTGATTCTCGAGACGATCGCGGGCTTTCACCGGCCCTCGCATGGGCGTGTGCGGATTGGGGCGCGCGACGTGACGTCGCTGCCGCCGGAAGCGCGACATGTCGGCTACGTCTTCCAGAATTTCGCGCTGTTCCCCCACCTCAGCGTCGCGCAGAACGTGCGCTTCGCCACGCAGGCGCGGGGACGGGCTGCGGTCGAGCGGCCAGCGGGCGAGCGACGGATCGGGGCGCTGCTCGAGCGCTTCGGTCTCACCCGGTTGGCCGACCGTCGGCCGGCCGACCTCAGCGGGGGCGAGAAGCAGCGCGTCGCCCTGGCGCGGGCGCTGGCGACCGATCCGGGGGTGTTCCTGTTCGACGAGCCGTTCTCGGCGCTCGATGCCGCGACCCGCGATACGTTGCGCGACGAGCTCGCCGGTTTCCTGCAGGATGCGCGGATTCCGGCCCTCTACGTGACCCACGACTATGCGGAGGCGATGGCCCTCGCCGATCGGGTCGCCGTCGTGGACGGCGGGACGCTCGTCCAGGAAGGCCCTGCCGAGCGCGTGTTCGCCGCGCCGCGAACCGAACGCATCGCGCACCTGATCGGAGTCGAGAACATCGTCGAAGGCCAGGTGCGCGCGGTCGCCGGTGTGGTCGCGGTCGTCGCGCTCGGAGCGACCGAGTTTCGCGTGTCGTTGCAGGACCGCGTCGCTACGGCGGGGCAGCGCGGGTCGGTCAGCATTCGCGCCGAGGAGCTCTCGCTGCTTCCGGCGGGACAGC
>DASYXO010000021.1:0-10413 GCA_035934825.1 Casimicrobiaceae bacterium | reverse complement strand
CACTCTGGATAGAATACTTCACGCCCGCGCGAGCGGGCGTCGGTTTCGGTGCCCGCGCGAGCGGGCGTTGGTTTCGGTGCCCGCGCGAGCGGGCGTTGGTTTCGGTGCCCGCGCGAGCGGGCGTCGTCGTTTCCGGCCTGCCACCCGCGGTCACCCTGTGCGGAGGCGTTCCCGCAGCCGGTCCGGATCGAGGTCGTCGTAGATCTCGAAAGGCTGCTGGATCCAGGGGCTGTCGGCCAGGTAGTCGACCCAGTAATCGGGCTTGAACACCGAGCAGGCCTTCCACCACAGCACCGCCGTGCGCAGCTCCGTCAGGTGCGGGAAGCGACGCGGCAGTTCCGCGTGCACGGCGGCCAGCGTGTGCCCGGAGTCGACCATGTCGTCGACGAGCAGCACGCGCTCGCCCAACCTGGGCTTGGTCATCGTCATGTGCTCGGCGATCACGAGCTCGCCGCGCACCGTTCCCCCCTCGGACGCGTACGAGTGCGTCGACAGGATCGCAAGGGGCTGCTCGAAGATCCGCGACAGCACGTCGCCGACCCGCAGGCCCCCGCGCGCGATGCAGATGATCTGGTTGAACCGATAGCCCGACTCGTGGACCTTCAGCGCCAGATGCTCGACCAGCCGGTTGTAGTGATCCCAATCGATCTGCAGACTCAACGCCGCCTCCCTTGGAGCCGCGAGCTGTCAGTGGAACGGGTGCCGGATGAGTCTCGTCTCGTCTCGGTCGGGGCCGGTCGAGACGATGGCGATCGGCACGCCGGTCAGCGCCTCGAGGCGCTGCAGGTAAGCGCGTGCCGCGGCGGGCAGGTCCGCGAATGTTTTGGCGCCGACGGTGCTTGCCCTCCATCCGGGCATCGTCTCGTAGACGGGCTTGCAGCGCGCAACGGCCTCGGCACCGGTAGGGATCAGGTCGATCGCGGCGCCGCCGACGTCGTATTGCGTGCAAATGCGGATCTCGGAGAATCCGTCGAGCACGTCGAGCTTGGTGATGCACTGCCCGTCGACGCCGTTCAACTGGAACGAACGCTTGAGCGCCGGTACGTCGATCCAGCCGCAACGACGCGGCCGGCCGGTGACCGAGCCGAACTCGTTGCCGCGCTTCGCGAGCATCGCGCCCACGTCGTCGGCGAGCTCGGTCGGGAAGGGGCCGGTGCCCACGCGCGTCGTGTAGGCCTTCACGATGCCGAGCACGTAGTCGAGCATATCCGGGCCGACGCCGCTGCCGGGCGCCGCCGTGCCGGCCACGCAGTTCGAGCTGGTAACGTAAGGATAGGTGCCATGGTCGATGTCGAGCAGCGCGCCCTGGGCGCCCTCGAACAGCAGCGAATCCCCGCGGCTTCGCGCCTGCTGGATCGCCGCGGCGACGTCGGCGACCATCGGCGCGATCCCGCCGGCCAGCGCCAGCATCGCGTCGCGCGTCTGCCCGAACGGAACCGGGTCGCGCCGGTAGTAGTTGACCAGCATGAAGTTGTGCAGCTCGAGGAGCTTCTCGAGCTTTTCCGCGAAGCGCGCGGGATCGAGCAGGTCCTGCACGCGTAGCGCGCGCCGTGCGACCTTGTCCTCGTAGGCGGGGCCGATGCCGCGACCCGTCGTGCCGATCTTGACGTCGCCGAGCGCCGCCTCGCGCGCCTGGTCGAGCGCGACGTGGATCGGCAGCACCAGCGGGCAAGCCGGCGAGATCTTCAGGCGCGAGCGCACCTCGACGCCGGCACTCTCGAGCTCGCCGATCTCCTGCAGCAGCGCCGACGGCGACAGCACGACGCCGTTGCCGATCAGGATCGCGACGTCCCGGCGCAATACCCCCGACGGGATCAGCCGCAGCACAGTCCGGTGGCCGCCGATGACCAGCGTGTGGCCGGCGTTGTGCCCGCCCTGGAAGCGCACGACACCCTGCGCGCTGTCGGTCAGCCAGTCGACGACCTTCCCCTTGCCTTCGTCGCCCCATTGGGCGCCGATGACGACGACGTTCTTGCCCATTCGGTCCGCTTCTCGAAATATTGGTGCTACCTGCCGCGTGCGAGCACGTCGGCGAGCTGGCGCAGGTCCAGCGTGAAGCCGGTAGCTGGCCGCGAGCGGCCGAACGCCTTGCCGATGCCGTCGTAGCGCCCGCCATTGCCCACGGCGTTCGCCTCGCCCTCGGTGAACACGGAGAAGATCGCTCCGTTGTGATAATGATAGCCGCGCAGGTCGGCAAGATCGGCGTGCAGCTCGTCGACGAGCGCGCGCGCGCCGGCGGCGAGCGCGTCGAGCACGTCCAGTGCGTTGGCAATCGCGGGCGTGTCGGGCAGCACGTCACGCGCCGTGCGCAACACTTCCTCGGCGGGACCGTAGAGCGTGGGCAGCGCGGTCAGTGCGTCGCGCCACGCGCGCGGCAGGCGCTCGGTCAGCGCGACCACCGTGGGGCGATCCTTGAAGCGCAGCGCGTCGAACAGGTCGGCGACCTCGCCGCTGCCCGAGAGCCCTGCGCCGCTCTCGAGGGCGCGGTAGATCCCGACGTGCCCGAGATCGAGATGCAGTCCGCGCAATCCCGCAGCGCGGAGCGCGGATATGGCCAGGGCGATGACTTCGCGGTCGCCGTCGATGCCGGGAACCCCGAAGAGCTCGGCGCCGATCTGCATCACCTCGCGCGTCGCGCCGGGGCCGCTCGCGACGGCTCGCAGCACGCTGCCGGCGTAGCACAGGCGCGTCGCGCCCGGCTCGTTCAGCAGGTGCGAGTCGATCCGCGCGATCTGGGGCGTGATGTCGGCGCGCACGCCGACGAGTCTTCCGGAGAGCGGGTCGACGACCTTGAACGTCTGCAGCTCGAGGTCGCGACCGCTGCCGGTCAGAAGTGAGTCGAGGTGCTCGATCAGGGGCGGGCTGACCAGGCGATAGTGCTGCTCCGCGAAGTGGTCGAGCAGCGCGCGCCGCAGCGACTCGATCTGCGCAGCCTCCGGCGGCAGGACGTCGTCGATCGCCTCGGGCAGCAGCCACCTATGCATTTTGCGCCAGGTAGAGTGCGGCAAGGCCGATGCCGATCGAGACCATGCCGATGAACCGCAGCTGGCCGTCCGTCAGCTCGGTGAGCCGGCGGAACGAATCGCGCCACAGTCGCGGCGCCATGAAGGGCAGCAGTCCCTCGAGGACGAGCAGCAGCGCCAGTGCAGTCCAGAGCGTGTCGGCCACGCCGATCCCCCTCGGTGCGATTCGCGCGCCAAGCTACTTCGCCGACTTGAGCGGCAGCGTCTGGCGAATGCCGTACTGCTTGAAGTACTGGAAGAACTCCGAGCTCGGATCGAGCACCAGCATGTCGCTCTTGTTGCGGAAGGTCGCCTTGTACGCGTCGAGGCTGCGGTAGAACGAATAGAACTCGGGGCTCTTGCCGTAGGCCTGCGCGTAGATCGCCGACGCCTTCGCATCGCCGTCGCCTTTGATCTTCTGCGCCTGGTGGTAGGCATCGGCCAGGATCACCTGCCGCTGCCGGTCGGCGTCGGCGCGGATCTGCTCGGACTCGGCCGCGCCGGTCGAACGCAGCTCGTTGGCGACCCGGCGGCGCTCCGATTCCATCCTCTGGTAGACCGGGCCGGTGACGTCGGGCGGAAGCTCGACGCGCCGCAGCCGGACGTCGACGACCTCGACGCCGATCGCCTTGGCGTCGGCGTTGGCTTTCTGCTGCGTGACCGCAGTGATCTTGTCGCGGGCCGACGAGATCGCATCGTGGACGTTGTACTTGTTGAATTCCTGGGCGAGATTGGCGCGCACCGTCTGCGTCAGGCGCCGGCGCGCGGCTTCCTCGTCGCCCTGGACCGACACGTAGTACTGCTTGACGTCGACGATCCGCCACAGGACGAAGAAATCGACGAGCAGCGGCTTCTTCTCGGACGTCGTCATCCGGTCGGGCTCGGGGTTGTCGAGCGTCAGGTTGACCCGGTCGAAGAACTTCACGTTCTGGATCAGCGGCCACTTGAAATAGAGGCCCGCCGTCGAATGCGTCTCGACGATTTCACCCAGCTGGAACTTGATCGCCGACTTGCGCTGGTCGACGGTGTAGATCGACTGCGATGCGATCAGCAGGATCGCGACCACGGCCGCGAGGATCGGCACCGTGACCTTCATCTCAGCGGCCCTCGCGGCTGCGCAGCGCGTCGCGCGAGCGCGACGGGTCGAAACCCGCCGATGTCGATCCGTCGGCCGCCGCCGGTGCGCGCGCGGCGGCGGGCGATGCCGCATCCGTCGCCACGGCAGGGGCCGGGACCACAGCCGCCGCGGATTGCTGGATCAGCTTGTCGAGCGGCAGGTAAAGCAGGCTCGAGCCTTTCTGGTCGACGAGGACCTTGCTGGTGTTGCCGAGCACGGACTGCATCATGTCGAGGTAGAGGCGCTCGCGGGTGACTCCCGGCGCCTTCTCGTACTCGCCGAGGACCTTGCCGAAGCGCTCGGCATCGCCCTGCGCCCGCTGGACGACTTCGGAGGAATAGCCGTTGGCCTCCTCGAGCAGGCGTGCCGCCGCGCCGCGCGCGCGCGGGACGACGTCGTTCGCGTAGGCCTGGCCCTCGTTCTTGAGTCGCTCGCGATCCTGGCCGGCCTTGACCGCATCGTCGAACGCCGCCTGCACCTTGTCCGGCGGCTGCACGTTCTGCAGGGTCACCTTCTGCACGAAGACGCCCGTTTGGTAGCGGTCGAGCATCTGCTGCATCAGCTGTTCGGTCTGCTTGGCGATCTGCTCGCGTCCCTCGTAAAGCGCGAAGTCCATCTTGCTGTTGCCTACGACCTCGCGGATCGCCGATTCGGCGACATAGGAGACGATCCGGTCCGGGTGCCGGTTCTTGAAGACATAATCCTCGGCGCTCTTGAGGTTGTACTGGACCGCGAACTCGATGTCGATGATGTTCTCGTCATCGGTCAGCATCACCGCTTCCTTGTCGATCTTGTTCTTTGGCGTGTTGCGATAGCCCACCTCGATCGTCTTCACCTGCGAGAAATCGACGAGCTCCACCGCCTCGATCGGGTAGGGTAGGTGCCAGCGCGGCCCCGGCTGCGTCGTCTCGATGTAACGGCCGAACCGCGTGACGACGCCGCGGCGGCCGGCGTCGACGATGTAGAAACCACTCGCGAGCCAGACGATGACGACCAGGACGACCAGCCAGCCCAGTGCACTCAGCGGGAGGCCGCCGGGCGGGCGAGGCGCATGGTCGCCACCCTGGGGCTCGCGCGGCGGCTTGCGGCCGAAGAGCTCGCCCAGCCTACGGTTGACGTTGCGCCAGATCTCGTCGAGGTCGGGCGGCCCGCCACCACCGCCGCTGCCGCGCTTGCCCCATTGCGGATCGTTCAGCGACATGACGATGCAACCCGGGTATTCAGCATGGCCTGCCAGAGTGTTGGGCGTGGAGGCGACGATCAGCCGGGCTGCGCCGGCGTTGCCGTGGCATCGGAGACGGGTTCGATCGGGAAGCGTTCGGCCAGCGCGGCGCGCAGCTCGGCAAGCCCCGCACCGGTCACCGCGCTCACGCGAACGGTCGAAATGTTACCACAGCCGTCGCGCTCGATTCCGGTCCCGATTCCGGCGAGGTCGCACTTGTTCAGGACCCGGATCTGGGGCACCTCGGCCGCCCCGATTTCCGCGAGCAGGCCGTGGACGGCCTCGATCTGTTCGTCGCGGTTGCCGGCGCTGGCGTCGATGACGTGCAGCAGCAGGTCCGCGTCGGCGGCCTCGGCCAGCGTCGCGGAGAACGCCGCGACCAGGTCGTGCGGCAGGTCCCGGATGAATCCTACGGTGTCGGAGAGCACGATCGGCTGCGCACCGGGCACGTGGACGCGGCGCAGCGTCGTGTCGAGGGTCGCGAACAACTGGTCGGCGGCGTAGACGTTCGCCCGCGTCAGTTGGTTGAACAACGTCGATTTGCCCGCGTTCGTGTAGCCGACCAGCGCGACGGTGCGTATCGCCGCCCGATGCCGGGCCCGATTCTGCGTCGCCCGTCGCTTCGCGACGCGTTTCAGTCGTTCCTGCAGCAGCCTGACGCGCTGGCCGATCAGCCGGCGGTCGGTCTCGAGCTGGGTTTCGCCCGGGCCGCGCAGGCCGATGCCGCCTTTCTGCCGCTCGAGGTGGCTCCAGCCCCCGACCAGGCGAGTGGCCATGTGCTTCAGCTGGGCGAGCTCGACCTGCAGCTTGCCTTCGGCACTTCGCGCGCGCCGGGCAAAGATGTCGAGGATAAGGCTCACGCGGTCGACGATCCGGCATTCGAGCGCGCGCTCGAGGTTGCGCTGCTGGACGCCTGACAGCGCATGATCGAATATCACCAGGTCGCCTGCCGACTCCCGCCGCAGCTGCGCGATCTCCTCGACCTTGCCGCTTCCCGCGAACAGCGCCGGATCGGGGCGCGCCCGGCGCCCGCCGATGCTTGCGACGACGGTGGCGCCGGCCGAGGTCGCCAGCGCCGATATCTCGTGCAGCCGCTCGCCGCTGCGCTCCCGCCCGAATTCGAGCGCGACGATCAGGGCCCTGTCGCCGGTGGCGGGTCGTTCGCTCAAGGTCAGCGCGCCCCGGCCCGAAACGACTGCGAGCTGGGGCCCTGCGGCGCAGGGTCGCTCACCGGGCGCGAACTCCGGCGCCGCTGGCCGCGGCGACGATCAAGCTTCGGATTCGGGGCCGTGGTTCTGGTGCGGCATCACGACCGGGCGCGACGGCACGACCGTGGAGATCGCGTGCTTGTACACCATCTGCGTCACGGTGTTCTTGAGCAGCACGACGTACTGATCGAAGGATTCGATCTGCCCCTGGAGCTTGATTCCGTTGACGAGGTAGATGGAAACCTGCACGTGTTCCTTGCGCAGGATGTTCAGAAACGGGTCTTGTAGCATTTGCCCTTTGTTGCTCATCGATCGGCTCCGAGCTTGTGTTTCCGCATTTTTGCCCCGTCCCGCCCGTCGTCTCGACCGGCGGGAATCGCACGAAAACACGCCCGAAGGCGCCTTTCGCACTAGCGGCGTGCGGTGGTATCCGCGTAGGGGTTGGCACCCGTCTTGAATTGTATCCTAAGCGGGGTGCCACGCAGTTGGAACGCGTCGCTGAAGAAATGTTCCAGGTATCGCCGGTAGGCATCCGGAACGTGATGCAGCGCCGACCCGTGGATGATCACCAGCGGCGGATTGACCCCGCCCTGGTGCGCGTAGCGCATCTTGGGCCGGATCATGCCCGCCCTGGGCGGCTGCTGGCGCTGGATGGCCATCTGCAGCATCCGAGTCAGGCGCGGCGTCGGCAGCCGCGCCATCGCCGCCGCGTATGCGCGGTCGACCGCGCCGATCAGGTTCGCGACGCCGCGGCCCTCGCGCGCCGAGATGTAGTCCTGCTGGGCAAAATCGAGGAAGGCGAGCTTGCGCGCGACATCGCGCTTCACGACATCGCGCTGCTCGGGTGTCGCGGCATCCCACTTGTTGAGCGCCACCACCAGCGCGCGTCCCTCCTCGAGGATGTGACCGGCGAGGTGCGCGTCCTGCTCGGTGACTCCGTCGACGGCGTCGAGCATCAGGATGACGACATTGGCGTCGGCGATCGCCTGCAGCGTCTTGATCACCGAGAACTTCTCGACCATCTCGTCGACCTTGCCGCGTCGTCGCACGCCAGCGGTATCGATCAGGGTGTAGGCCTTGCCATCGTGCTCGAGATCGAGGTGGATCGCGTCGCGCGTCGTGCCGGGTTCGTCGAATGCAATCACGCGCTCCTCGCCCAGCAGCGCGTTGACCAGGGTCGACTTGCCGACGTTTGGACGTCCGACGATCGCGACCTTGATCCTCGCATTCGCTTCCGCCTCCGCAGCCTCGCCGGCCGGCGCCGGGCCCATCGCGGCGTCGCAACGCGCCAGGGCGATCTCGACCAGGTCGTCGACGTTCTCGCCGTGGGCGGCGGAGATCGGCAGCGGCTCACCCAGGCCGAGCTCATGGAATTCGGCCGCCGCGCGCTCGGGTGCAAGCCCCTCGGCCTTGTTGACCGCGAGCACGATCGGCCGCCCGGACCTGCGCAGCAGGTCGGCGATCGCCGTGTCCTGCGGGGCGATCCCCGAGCGGCCATCGACGATGAACACGACGACGTCGCATTCGGCGATCGCAGCCCGGGCCTGCTTCGCCATCTCGAACAGGATCCCCGAGGTGGCGACAGGCTCGAATCCGCCGGTGTCGACGACCAGGAACGCGCGCTCGCCGAAACGGCCGCGGCCGTAATGGCGGTCGCGCGTCAGGCCGGGGAAGTCGGCGACCAGCGCGTTGCGCGTGCGCGTGAGCCGATTGAACAACGTCGACTTGCCGACGTTGGGCCGGCCCACCAGGGCGATCGAGCGCAGCATCGGGTTCTTGCGTCTTTCAGCCGCCGCGAGGCGCGCTGCCGATCAGCGCGCGGACACGGCGTAGACGTCGCCATCGCGCGACTGCCACAGGATGCCGCCGCCGAACTGCGACGGCTGTGCGGTCGCGGGGCTTCCGTCGGTGGAAAGCCGCGCCAGGTACGATCCGTCGCCGCGCGAGATCAGGTGCAGGTAGCCCTCGACATCGACGACGCCGAGGTCGTTGCCGATCACCTGCGGGCCGCCGATGCGCCGCTTGGCGAGCGCCTCCTGCTTCCAGATCGAAGCACCGTTGCTGCGGTCGAGCGCCTGCACGGCGCCCTTGTCGTCGACGACGTAGATTCGGCCCGAATCGCCGGTGATGCCGGCGAGGCTCGAGATGTCGCGTGTCCACAGCAGCGTGCCGTGCACGACGTCGAAGCAGGCGACACGCCCTTGAAAGGCCGCGGCGCAGGCTTCGGTCGCGTCGACATAGGGGAGGCTCGTCACGTCGGCGATGCGCTCGAGCTCGGTGGATCCCTTGGGAGTCGCGACGGTCCCCGTCCATCCGATCGCGCCGGACTGACCGGCGATGGCCAGCAATTGTCCCCCGGCGGTGCCGATGAAGATTCCGCCGCGCGACTCGACGCCGCCTGCCGAATTTCGCACCGTCAGCGATGGAATCGTGCGCGGATCGACCCAGACCGTCTTGCCGTCTCCCGCCGCGAGCCCGTAAATGCGCCCGTCGCCGGAGAAGACGGCGACGACGCCGTTGGAGACCAGCGGCGGCGCGATCACCTCGCTCGAAACCTGGGCGCTCCACAGCGGTTTGCCTGCGGCGTCGAACGCGAGCACCAGGCCCTGGTCGGTGCCGACGGCAATGACCGATGCATCGGCGCCCGGCCCCGCCGACAGTCGGTGTCCCGCATTGATGCGCCAGGCGACACGGCCCGACGCGGGATCGATGCGCAACAGCGTTCCGTCGCTCGCCGCCGCGTAGACCGCGGACGGCGTGATCGCGGGCGCGAGGCCCGGGCCGGACTTGCCGACGTTGACTCGCCAATTGACGGTGGCCGAGGCACCGCCCTTGGGCGTCGGCAGTGGCCCCGGCCTGTTCGACGAGCCGGTCAGCCACGCGAACGACGGCGGCGGGATCGACCCGATCCACGACGTCAGCGGGGACTGCGAAAGGCTCGCGCACCCGGAAAGCAGGGCGGACGCGACCAGTGCGCAGGCGAGATTGCGGGGGAGGGTGCTCATGGCTTGGCGATGGCGCCGGCAGGCGCGGCTTGCGTGACGGTGGCCGCGGCCCCCGGCAGCGAATCGAGCTTGACCCGGATGTAGCCGCGGTACTGGGATTTGGGATCGAGCTTCGCCAGCGCGGCCTGGTAGGCGCTGCGCGCCTCGGCGCTGCGCCCGGCACCGGCCAGTGCATCGCCGCGCAGGTCCGCGTACAGGCCGTCGAACGGCGCAGGATGCCTGGCGTCGAGGGTGGCCAGCGCCGGGTCGTACTGCTTCTCGTCGATCTGGATCTCGGCAAGCCGGTAGCGCGCGACCGCCTTCAGCCCATCCTCTGTGGTGTGGGCCATCACCCACGTAAGCTGCGCGCTCGCGCCCTTGCGGTCGCCGGCGTCGTAGAGCATCTTGGCGTAGAGCAGCTCGGCACGTGGCGCGTAGCCGGTGCCCGCATAGCGGTCGGTCAGGTCCCTGACCGCGTCCTGCGCCTTGGCGCTGTCCTTGGTGCGCACCGCTTCGCTCACCGCCGTGTAGAGCACCGACGCGTCCGCGGCACGCTTGCTCGTCCACCAGCGCCACCCCTGGATGCCGATGACAACCAGCGCGCCGATGACCAGCGCCGTCGCGATCGCGCCGCCGTAGCGCGACCACCACGCCTTCAGCTCTTCGATCCGGTCCTGCTCTTCGAGGTCATAGGAGGCCATCGTCATCCTTCGTCAATGTCACAAGGTCCCGGATCCGCGCCGCGATCTGGCCGGCCGGGACTTCGGTCTGTTCGTCGCCGCCGCGCAGCGGCCTCACGGCGACCGTGCCGGCCGCCGCTTCGTCGTCGCCGATGATGAGCGCGTAACGCGCGCCGCTGGCATCGGCTCGTTTCATCTGC
>DASYXO010000014.1:0-4392 GCA_035934825.1 Casimicrobiaceae bacterium | reverse complement strand
GGCGCGCTGATCACGCCCGGGGTGTCGACGGTGCTGCTGGGCTTCGATTTTCCGGTCATCGACCTGCCGATCTACACCCCGCCCGCGGCCGCGATCACGATCATCATGGCCCTCTACCTGATTGCAGCGATCATCAACTGGTTCATCCCCGACACCGGGGTCGACCACCGCGTCCCAAGCACGAACCCGCTCTACCTGATCCGCGAGTTCTCGCACTGCGTCGCACTGCTCTGGCGCGACCGGCTTGGGCAGATCACGCTCGCGACCACGACGCTGTTCTGGGGCGCAGGCGCGACGCTGCAGTTCATCGTCATCGACTGGGCAGCGCGGTCGCTGTCGCTCGACCTGTCGCAGGCATCGATGCTGCAGGGGGTCGTCGCCGTCGGCGTCGCGGTGGGGGCGGTGCTCGCCGCGAAGTTCGTCACGCTGCGCCGCTCGGTCAACGTGCTGCCGGTCGGCGCGGCGATGGGCGTGGTCGTGATGGTGATGATCTTCGTCACCTACGTGCCGCTCGCGGTCGTGCTGATGATCGCGATCGGCGCCTGCGCGGGATTCTTCGTCGTGCCGATGAACGCGCTGCTCCAGCACCGCGGCCATGTCCTGATGGGCGCCGGCCACTCGATCGCGGTCCAGAACTTCAACGAGAACATCGGCATCCTCGTGATGGTCGGCCTCTATGCGCTGATGGTGCGGATGGGGATCTCGATCGACTCGGCGGTGATGTTGTTCGGGACCTTCGTCGCCTGCTCGATGTTGCTCGTCATGTGGCGCCACCGCGTCAACCAGGCGCAGTTCGACTCGCTGCACCTGGTCGGGATGGACAAGCCCGACGCCTCGGACCGGGGCTGATCGGTGCCGCAGTGCCGGCCGCGCGGAACTCTCAGCGCCCGGCAGCTAAAGGACCACCGCCTTGTCGGGCAACTCGTTGCCGCCTGGATGCGTGCGCGGGAAGTGCCGGGTGAGGAGCGCCGAGATCTCCTCGATTCCGTGCACCACGCCTTCCGCGTATTCGCCGCGGGCGAATACGGACTCCATGTGGGTGGAGACCGCTTTCCATGCCTCCGCCCCGGCGGCGCGGTGGACGCCACGATCGGCGACGATCTCCACGTCGCGGTCCGCGAGCAGCAGGTAGATGAGGACGCCCGAGTTCTCCTCGGTGTCCCACACCCGCAGCAGTCCGAACACTTCGAGCGCGCGCTCGCGCGGCGTGAGCCTGCGCAGGACGTGCATCGGGTGCAGCGAGCCCTCGACGGCAAAGCAAAGCTGTCCGCGATGCGTACGCTCGCCGGCGGCGATCGCCTGCTCGATGCGCTCAAGTGCCGCCCTGGGAAACGCGCGGCGCACCGACAGGTGATCGGTGACGAGGTGACGCCAGAGCCGCTTTGCGTGGGAGCCGGCCATCGATCTACCAGCTCCCCGACGAACCGCCGCCGCCGAATCCGCCGCCGCCGCCCGAGAACCCTCCGCCGCCGCCGAAACCGCCGCCTCCGAAGCCGCCACCGCCCCAGCCTCCAGTGGGAATCCACATGCCGCCGCGCCGGCCGATGCCACCGCCGCCGCCCATCATCAGCATGACCAGCAACGCGACGACGCCCGCCCCGAATGCAATCGCCAGCGATCCGGCGAGGGCCCAGGCACCGAGCCCGATCACGCTACCTCCGACGGCGGATCCCAGCGTGCGGCCGAAGATCCGTGACAGGACGCTGCCGATCACCGGCACGACGACGAACAGCAGGATCAGCAGCGTCTGGAAATCGAATCCGCTCGAGGGGGCTGCGTGCGCGCGCTGCGGCGGCAAAGGAGCGCCCGACCCGACGACCTCGATGATCCGGTCGACGCCAGCATCGATGCCCTGGACGAACTTGCCCTGCCGGAACAACGGCGCCACGGTCTCCGAGATGATGCGGTGCGAGGTCACGTCGGTCAGCACGCCTTCGAGACCGTAGCCGACCTCGATGCGCATTTTCCGGTCATTCTTGGCGATCAAAAAGATCGCTCCATTGTCCTTGCCCTTGTGCCCGATCTTCCAGGCATCGGCGAGGCGGATCGAATAGCTTTCGATCGGCTCGGGCGCAGTCGACGGCACCATCACGACCACGAGCTGGTTGCCCGAGCGCTGCTCCCAGTCGGCGAGCTTCGTTTCCAGCGCCTGCGTGTCCGCGGGTGAGAACGTCCCGGTGAGGTCGGTGACGCGCGCCGTCAGCGCCGGGATCGGGGCGAGGCCGTCGGTGCCCGCCGTCGATGCCGGCTGGGCCTGCACGGCCGAGGTGAAGACGGAAAGAAGCAATGCCAGCAGCATGCCGGCGAGGCCCCCGGGGATTACGCTCGCCCGCAGGCGCACAGGGAATCGCATCGCGATCTACCGTCGTCAAGCGTCCGCAGGCGGCGCCGGCCGCGCACTGCCGCGCGATAGCCGGCTTCGCACTAGCGCCGGCTCACTTGCCTGCGGGCGCCGCAGGCGCGGGCGACGCCGGCGCGGGCACCGCGGGTGCAGGCTTGGTGAAATCGACCTTGGGCGGCATGCTCACCGCGGCCTCGTCGGCGACGGTGAAGTTGGGCTTGATGCCCAGCTTGAAGATCATCGCCGTCAGGTTCGTCGGGAACTGCCGTACCGTCGTGTTGTACTCCTGGACCGACTTGATGTAGCGGTTGCGCGCCACCGTGATGCGGTTCTCGGTGCCCTCGAGCTGCGACTGCAGGTCGCGAAACAGCGCATCGGACTTGAGCTGCGGATAGTTCTCCGAAACCGCCAGCAGGCGCGACAGGGCGCCCTGCAACTGGTTCTGCGCCTGGATGAATTTCTGGAAAGCCTCCGGATCGTTGATCAGCTCCGGGGTCGCCTTGATCGAGCCGACGCTCGCACGGGCGTTCGTTACCTCGGTAAGCACCTTCTCCTCCTGTGCCGCGTATCCCTTCACGGTGCTGACGAGGTTCGGCACCAGGTCCGCGCGCCGCTGATACTGGTTCAGCACCTCGGACCATGCCGCCTTGATCCCCTCGTCCTGCTGCTGCAGTTGGTTGTAGCCGCAGCCGCCCAGCGCCAGGGTCATGACGGCGGCAAGAAGGATACCCAGCTTGCGCAACATGTCGCTCCTCCGATCCAAGAGTCCGGGGCGAATGACCCGGCGCCCGGAATATGCGGCCTCGAAACCCCAGACGCAAGTGGCAGTGACGCCGGCAGGTTGCGACGCACGACGGCGGATCATGCGCCCGCCGCGGCGAGGGATTCGCGCAGCGTTCGCCGCGCGAACAGCAGGTCTTCCCAGGCCTTCGCCTTGTCGACCGGCGTGCGCAGCAGGTAGGCGGGATGGTAGGTGACGATCAGCGGAATGCCGCGATAGCGGTGGACGCGGTTGCGCAGGTTCGCAACCGATGCGTCGCTGCGAAGCAGCGTCGACGCTGCGCTCTTGCCCAGCGCCACGATCAGCTTTGGCCCGACGAGCTCGATCTGGCGGTCCAGGAATGGCCGGCAGGCCTCGACCTCGGCGGGCTCGGGCGTCCGGTTGTTCGGCGGCCGGCACTTCAGCACGTTGGCGATGTAGACATCGCTCGAGCGCCCAAGGCCGAGCGCCGCCAGCATGTTGTCGAGCAGGCGACCGGCCTGGCCGACGAAAGGCACGCCCTGCAGGTCTTCGTCGGCACCCGGCGCCTCGCCGACGAACAGCCAGCGCGCATTTGGATCGCCCACCCCCGGGACCGTGTTGCGACGTGTCCGGCACAATGCGCAGGCAGTGCAGCCGGCGATCTCGGCGACGAGCGCGCCACGATCGAGTGCAGTGATCCGCGCCCGCCGTGCATCTGCGGCTTCGGGCGTTGCGACCGCGTCGAGCATGGCAGCGGCGGGTGGGGCGGACCCGCGAGTGCCGGGCTGGGCCCGCAGCCGCCATTGCGGGGCGAGCCCGAGCTCGCGGAGGATCTCGGCGCGCGTCGCCATCAGATGGAAACCGGATCCCGCGGCATGCCCAGCGGGCAGCGCATGACCAGCGCATCCTCGCGCTCGCCACCAAGCATCGCTGCCGGGTAATAGCCCGCGCGGCGGGCGACCGGCGAGAACCCCGCGGCCTCGTAGAGTGCGATCGCGGGCAGGTTGCCGGCCCTGACCTCGAGGAAGAACTGCTCGGCGGACAGGCGCTGCGCGTCGTCGATGAACTGGGCGAGGAGCTCCCGGCCCAGCCCTTCGCGTCGATCCTCGGGGACCACCGACAGGTTGAGGAGCTGCGCTTCGCCGGGGCCGAGCATCAGCACGCCGTAGGCGACGATGCGGCCGCCGCGCGTCCCGACACGCATCGAATAGCCGGCGGCCAGCGCATCGCGGAAATTGCCTTCGCTCCATGGCGCTGCGTGGATGCGCGCTTCGAGCGCAGCGATCGCCGGAAGGTCATCGGGCAGCAT
>DASYXO010000007.1:0-6367 GCA_035934825.1 Casimicrobiaceae bacterium | reverse complement strand
GAAGGTGACGCCTTGGTGCCGGTCGACGTCGCCTCGAACAGGCGAGAGACCGCGGCGCGCACGCTGCGGCCGAAGATCGCACGCCTGCGCGAGGGCTTCCTCAAGCCGCTGGGGACTACACGCGTCGCCATGCGCAGCGGGTGTCTCGCCCATGATCGTGGAAACGCCGATGCGATCGCAGCGTCGGACGTCGCCGCGCTGCTGCGCAGCCTCGACATCGACCGGTCGGTCGCGCCGGTCGCGCGTTTCAGGGGCGGCGCGGCCGAGGCGAAGCGGCGCCTGCGCGAATTTCTGGCGAGAGGATTGTCCCGCTACGCCACGGAGCGCGGCGAGCCGGCGCTGGCGCAGGTCTCGTTCCTCGCGGCGTACCTGCACTTCGGTCAGATCTCGCCGGTGGAGATCGCGCTCGAAGCCACGCGGGCCGACGCCGCGTCCGAGGGTTGCGCCGCCTACCTCGAGGAGCTGATCGTCAGGCGCGAGCTGGCGATCAATTTCGTCGAGTACGAGCCCGACTACGATCGCTACGATTGCCTGCCGCGCTGGGCGCGCGACACGCTCGATCGACATCGCCGAGATACGCGGTCGCATCGGTACGACGCCGGCGAGCTTGCGGCGGCAGCGACCCACGATCGCTACTGGAATGCCGCGATGCGCGAGATGCGCGATACCGGCTACATGCACAACCGCATGCGGATGTACTGGGGCAAGAAGATCCTCGAATGGTCGGCGAGCCCCGAGGAGGCATTCGCGACCGCGCTGGCGCTCAACAACCGCTATTTCCTCGATGGACGCGATCCCAATTCCTATGCCAACGTAGCGTGGTGCTTCGGTCTGCACGACCGCCCATGGCCGGAGCGCCCGATCTTCGGCACGGTGCGCTCGATGACCCAGGGTGGCCTTGTCCGCAAGATCGACGCCGACGCGTACGTCGCCTCGGTCGACGGGCTGGTTGCGGCGGAGGGTGCGCCGCGCTGAGGGGAATCAACGCCCGGCGGAAGATGTCCGGGCGATGCGCTGCGCGTGGATTTCGAGCCGGATGTCCAGCCGGTTCGCGACCGTCAGCGCACCGCCGAGGATCGAGAACGGAAGGATGCCGAAATCGGTCTGGTCGACGGAGAGCGCGCCCGTCACGTCATAGGCGCCGGCATCGGAGGTGATCGTGGCAAGGACCGGGATGCGACGCGTCACTCCGTTCAGCGTGATCGCGACGTGGGGACGGGAGCTGTCCGCGGTGTCCATCACTGCGATCAGCGCCCACGGATGCCGGTCCGCGTGCAGCACGCTCTCGAGCATGTTGCGTCGCGTTCCGGCGATGTCCTCTGCGGAAGGTTGGGTGTCGAATCCGGCCTGCGCGCGCAGTTGCGGCTCGTCGACTGTCAGCCGGTCGAGCCTGACGTAGAGATCGGCTCGTCCCGCGTCGGGCGCGACGTAGCCGCGCAGATCGTGGCTCGCAATCACGTGATCGTGGCCAAGGCGCGCAAGCGACCCGGCACGGCGTACCTCGACGACGACCAGGGACCGCGCGGGATCGACCTCGAACACGGGCTCGCCGCGTCTTGCCGCGTCCCGGTAGAACGCCAGCGGGAACGAGGGGGGCGGGACTTCGGTCCCTGCGACGCCGGCGGCGGGCGGCGCAGGGGGCGAGGCGCGCGGCGGCAGCGCCGGCTGCTGTACGCAGGCAACGAGCAGCGCGAGCGCAATCAGCGAGACGACGACATTGGCCACACCGTGCGCAGCTCGCCTGGTCCTCGATCGCGTGGTCATCGGTGCCTCACCGGCTCGCCTGCGCGTGCCCCATCCGCCATTCTGGACCCGGGGTTCCGGGCAGGTCGCTCCATCGCATTGGACGCATGGCTCCGGGCCTGTCGCGCCATCTCACCGGCGAGCGCGCGCAGATGCCCGCCGATTGCCTGCTCGACCGCAACCTCTCGCAGCGGTGCGAGAAACCCGGGTGCGACCGTGAGGGTGCCGGTGTAGCGGAGGCGCAAGGCGCTGCCGGCAGGTGTCAGTGCATAGGTGCTCCGGAGCACCCCCGTGCCCGGAATGTCCGCGCGCGAGCGCAGGCTCGCCGGTGCCGACTCGACGATGTCGTAGGTGACGGCCATCGGCACCCGAAGCAGCCACCAGGGAGCGAGACCCGTCTGCTCGACGGTGACGTGGGCGCCTTCGCGCGCGATCACGCGGCTCGCGCGCAACCCCGGCACGAACTCGCGGTAGCGACCATAATCAGTCAGGACGCGCCACGCCGTCGTGGCGTCGGCGTCGACGATCACGCTCGCGTCGACGACGACGCTGCCGGCGTGCCGTTCGACGTCGATCGCGACGTCCGCGGCCGTACCGCCATGCGCAATTGCCAGCGCAAGCACCACCGAGAGCGCGCTGGCGGTGGCGCGATAGCCCATCTGCGGGGTTTCCCCGACGACGCCCTCGCTGCCGACGGTCGGCGCGGTCAGGTGGTCGACACTTCAGGGGTCAACAGCCGCCGGGCAGCGGGCATTCCACGGAATGTCGCAGCGCGCGAAGGTGCTAAATTACGCTGCAGCGCGCATTCGCGCCCGCGACGGAGTACGCATGAACCAGCTCGACTTGAGGAACCGGCGCGCCGTCGTCACCGGCGGCGCTGCGGGCATCGGCTTCGCGATCGCGCAGCGAATGATCGCGAGCGGGGCGAGGGTGATGCTCTGGGACCGCGACCCGGCGGGGCTGGACCGGGCCCGCAGCGAGCTCGGCGCGCAGGCGATCGCGCTGGCGGTCGACGTCGCCGACGACGATGCGGTCGGGCGCGCGGCCAGCGCCACCGAGGCCTCGATGGCGGGCATCGACATCCTCGTCTGCTCGGCGGGCGTGACCGGCCCCAACACGACGACCTGGGAGTACCCGGTCGACGCCTGGCGCCAGGTGTTCGACGTCAACGTCCACGGACTGTTCTACTGCAACCGCGCGATCGTCCCGATCATGCGCAGGACGGGCTACGGCCGCATTGTCAACATCGCCTCGGTCGCGGGCAAGGAAGGCAACCCGAACGCAGCGGCCTACAGCGCGTCCAAGGCGGCGGTGATCGGTCTCACCAAATCGCTTGGCAAGGAGCTTGCCAGGACCGACATCCGCGTCAACTGCGTCACGCCCGCGGCAGTGCGTACGGCGATCTTCGACCAGATGACGCAGCAGCACATCGACTTCATGCTGTCGAAGATTCCGATGGCACGCTTCGGCAGCGTCGACGAGATCGCATCGATGGTCTGCTGGCTCGCCTCCGAGGAATGCTCGTTCTCGACGGGCGCAGTGTTCGACCTGTCGGGGGGCAGGGCGACGTACTGACCTGGCTGGGGGCCGGGCGGTCGCTGCACTCCCGCGCTTGGCCGACTGCGCGCGCTAGGGGTGCACCCGCAGCATGATCTTGCCGATGTGCGCGGACGACTCCATCAGCGCATGCCCTTTCGCTGCATCGGCGAGATCGAAGGTCGAGTGGATCACCGTCTTCACCTCTCCGCGCTCGAGCAGTGGCCACACCTTGTCGCGCAACTCGCCCGCGAGGCGGGTCTTGCGCTCGGTGGGGCTCGCGCGCAGCGTCGAGCCGCTGACCGTCAGGCGCTTCAGCATGATGTAGCGCCAGTCGCATTCGACCCGGCTGCCTTTTAGGAACGCGATCTGCGACAGCCGCCCCTCGAGCGCGAGGCACTTGAGGTTCTTCTCGATGTAGTCCCCGCCGACCATGTCGAGGATCACGTCGACGCCACGCTTGTCGGTGATCCTCTTGACCTCCTCCTGGAAATCCTGCATCCGGTAGTCGATCGCATGGTCGGCGCCCATCTTCACGCAGAACGCAGCCTTGTCGGGCGAGCCCGCAGTGGCGATTACCTTGGCGCCGAAGGCCTTCGCGAGCTGGATTGCGGCGATGCCGATGCCGCTGGTGCCGCCGTGCACCATGAACGACTCGCCGCGCTTTAGGCCGGCACGGTCGAACACGTTGTTCCAGACGGTGAAATAGTTCTCGGGCAGGCTCGCGGCCTGGTCGAGCGACCAGCCCTTGGGGATCGGCAGGCACCATGACGCGGGCGTCGTGCAGTATTCGGCATAGCCGCCGCCTGGCGTCAGCGCGCAGACCTGGTCGCCGATCGTGCAACCGGTGACGCCTTCGCCACAGGCAACGATGCGGCCCGCGATCTCGAGTCCGAGGATCGGCGAGGCGTCGGGCGGCGGCGGGTAGGTGCCGGCGCGCTGCGCGCAGTCCGGACGGTTGATGCCTGCCCAGGCGACCTCTACCAGCACGTCGCCGGCGCGTGGCTGCGGCACCGGCCCTTCGGCGATCTGCAGGACCTCCGGCGGGCCGGCTTCGCGAACTGCAATGTGGCGCATCGTCGTGGGTATCGTCATGTCTGCGTGCTCCGTCGAAGCGACGATTCTACCGGCCACCGCCCGGGCGCAACACCAGCGCGCAGATCGAAGCCGCGAGCGCCGCCGCTGCCGACACCAGGAACACCCGTGAAGCGCCGTGGTTCTCGACCAGCAGGCCGCCCAGCGCATTGCCTGCGCCGATGCCGCTGACGATGCAGGTCGTGGACCAGGTGAAGGCCTCGGTTGCGTAGCGCGGCGGGGCGTAAGTGGACACGAGCAGCGACGCGATGGTCACCGTCGGCGCGATGCAGAATCCCGCGAAGAACGCCGCCACCATCAGCAGGCTGACGGAGGAAATGGCGGCCTGCAGGGCCAGCGAAAGCGCAAGCATCACGAGCAGGCGTCGCAGCTGCTTCTCGACGGGCAGGGCGACGTGCATGCCGCCGTACAGCAGTCCGCCGGCGGCGCTGCCGACGGAGTTGACCGCGATCAGGATCCCCGCAAGCGGAATGCGGCCCGACTGGGTCGCGAACCCCGGATAAGCCACTTCGAGCAGCCCCAGGGAAAATGCCGTCATCAACGTCGTCGCATAGACGACGAGGAGCTTGCCTTCGGTCAGCGGCCCGAGCAGGTGGCGTTCCGGGGTCCGGTCGTGCCGCAGGTAGCGCAGCGCGGGCGAGACGGCGAACACCGGCACGGCGATCGCCGCGAACGCGAAGGCGGCGCCGAACGCGACCTCTGGCGAGCCGATCGCGAGCAGCAGCGCGATCAGCGCCGGTCCGGCGGTGAACACGAACTCGACCGTGACCGCATCGAGCGCGAACGCAATGTTGCGCTGGCCGGCATCGTCGAAGCGATTTCGCCACATCGTGCGTGTCAGCACTGCGATCGGCGGTGCAAACGCGCCGGCGAGCGCTGCCACCGCCCAGATCTCGTGTGCCGACAATGCGAGCGGCCGCGCGAGCCAGACGACCAGCAGCGCCGCGGGGTACACGATGCCGGTGACCAGCAGCACCTTGCGCGCCCCATTGCGGTCGATGAAGCGGCCGACGAAGGGGGCGGTGATCGCCGCGGCGGCGAGGCAGGCGCCGACGGTCGCGCCGGCGTCGGCGTAGGAGCCGGTCAGCGTCCGCACGTGCAGCAGCATCGCGAGGTTGACGGTGCCCAGCGGCATCCGCGCGACCAGCGCCATCGCCACCAACCGCGTGACGTCGGGCTGGCGGAAGAATGCCGCGTAGCGCGCGGCAGCGGCGCTCAGCACTGCGAGCCGGTGACGGTGGGCCCGCGCAGGCCGGTCACGTCCCGCTTGGGCCACCCATGCGAATTCGCGGCGACGGGATGAATGGACACTAGTACACGATGCGTACGTTCTCGGGTGCGAGCCATGCGGACAGCCGTTCGATCAGCGCGTCGTCGAGATTGACCCGCCATGCATCGGGGAGCTCGACGTCGCCGGCGATGTGATCGCTGGCATAACGGACTGTCACCGGCTTCTCGCCCGGGCGGAACGGCTGCAGGATCTCCTCGAGCCGACCGGCGGCGGCGTTGCCATTGCAGGCGATGTGCAGTCCTTTCGCCCAGCGCCTGCGCGCTGCGCAGAGGTCGTAGACGGCTTCGCCGATGATGCGCAGGCCCTGCAGCTCGCCGTCGTCGCTGACGCGCTGCACCACGCGCACTTCCATGACCACGAGCTGGTCCTCGCGGAGCAGCGCGCGGGCGCCGTCGAGGACCTCGGTGTAGACCATGATCTCGGCGCGGCCCTTGCCGTCGTCGAGGGTCACGAACGCCATCTTGCCGCGCCTGCTCGCCTGCACGCGCAGCGCCGTCACGACGCCCGCCACCAGCACGCGTTCGCTCTTCGGCTGCAGGTTCGCGAGCGACGTGCGCACGATCGGCGCGAGCTCGGCCGCGAGGCCCGCGAACGGATGCCCGCTCAGATAGAACCCCAGCGCACCCTTCTCGTGGACCAGTCGCTCGGCGTCGGTCCATTCGCGCACCGACGACATCGCGGCAAGACGCGCCGCGGGCTCCT
>DASYXO010000383.1:0-6020 GCA_035934825.1 Casimicrobiaceae bacterium | reverse complement strand
CGTCCCTGTTTTACGCGGCCCTGTCTTTCGGGGTTCCCGGGGTTGGGGCGACGGAAGACGAGGTCGCGCACGCGGTGACCCAGGCGCAAGCCCCGCGCCTCGAACTTGGTCAGCGGTCGGTAGTCTGGGCGCGGCGCGTAGTCGAGAGCGGTGTTGTCGAGCAGGGGCTCGGCAGCGAGCGTGGCGAGGATCTCCTGCGCGTAATCCTCCCAATCGGTCGCGATGTGCAGATATCCGCCGGGTGCGATGCACCGCGCGATCTGGTGTACGAACGGCGGCTGCAGCAGGCGGCGCTTGTGATGGCGCTTCTTGGGCCAGGGGTCCGGAAAGAAGACGTGGATGCCCGCGAGCGTCGCGGGCGCGATCATCGTCGCGACGACCTCCGCGGCGTCGTGACGCAGCACGCGGAGGTTGGCGAGTCCCTGCTCGTCGATCCGCCGCAGCAGCGCCCCGACTCCCGGCAGATGCATCTCGACTCCGAGGAAATCGATGTCGGACTGCGCGGCAGCGATCGCGGCGGTCGTCTCGCCCATGCCGAATCCGATTTCCAGCACGACCGGCGCAGCCCGGCCGTAGATCCGCTCGAAATCGAGCGGGGTCGCAGGGTCGACGCCGTAGCGGGGCAGCAGCTCGTCGCAGGCGCGCTGCTGCGCCGGGGACATTCGTCCCTGGCGCAGGACGAAGCTCCTGATCGGGCGCTGCGGCCCCCGGGCTCCGTGCGCGTCGCCGTCGACGGGCGCCGTCACCTGGATGCGTCGCCGATTCGTGCGCGAATGCCGCGGTTGCGCGCGACCGGGCTCGTCAGGACCCGATCAGGCCCGACGTAGGGGAGCTGGGGCTCGCCTCGTACTGCTTGCGCGGCATCCGTCCGGCGAGGAAGGCTTCGCGCCCGGCTTGGACGGCGAGCCGCATCGCGCGCGCCATCCGCACCGGCTCGCGCGCCTTGGCGATGGCGGTGTTCATCAGTACGCCGGCGCAGCCCAGCTCCATCGCGATCGATGCATCGGAGGCGGTCCCGACACCCGCGTCGACCAGGACCGGCACCTTCGCCTGGTCGAGGATAAGCCGCAGATTCCACGGATTCAGGATGCCCATGCCCGAGCCGATCAGCGAAGCGAGCGGCATGATCGCGACGCAGCCGATCCGCTCGAGCTCGCGCGCCGCGATCGGATCGTCGGAGGTGTAGACCATGACGTCGAAACCGTCGGCGACCAGCTTCTCGGCGGCGATCAGCGTTTCGCGCACGTTGGGGAACAGCGACGTCGAATCGCCCAGCACCTCGAGCTTGCACAGCGTGTGGCCGTCGAGAAGTTCGCGCCCGAGGCGCAGCGTGCGCAGCGCCTCGTCGGCGGTGTAGCAGCCGGCGCTGTTGGGCAGGTAGGTGAATTCCGAGGCGGGCAACGCATCCAGCAGGGACGGCTCGTTCGGGTTCTGCCCGAGATTGGTCCTGCGGATCGCGACCGTCACGATCTCGGCGCCCGAGGCGACGATCGCAGCGCGCGTCTCGTTGAAGTCGCGATATTTGCCGGTGCCGACGACCAGCCGCGATCGATAGGCGCGGCCGGCGACGATGAGCGGGTCGACGAGGGACGATGGGCTGGCGGGCGCGTTCATGACCGGCATTTTACTCCGGCGAGGGCACTTCGTCGGGGCTTCGCGGCCCGGCGCTTGCGCGGGTGGCGGGCATGAACGGCCGCCGCGGCTCAACCCCCGCCAACGGCGCCGACGATCTC
Source organism: Casimicrobiaceae bacterium (assembly GCA_035934825.1). Taxonomy (GTDB): domain Bacteria; phylum Pseudomonadota; class Gammaproteobacteria; order Burkholderiales; family Casimicrobiaceae; genus VBCG01. The sequence continues at coordinate 4,287 of DASYXO010000383.1, read as the reverse complement.
CAGTCGGTCGCCGCTCGCGACGAAGGTCGTCGCGTAGCGGCTGCGCGAGACGATCTCGCCGTTCCTCTCGATCGCGATGCGCTTGCCTTCGAGGCCCATCCGCGTCACCACCTCGGCGAGGGTGGCCGACGCCGTCGCGAGCTCCATCGACTTGCCGTTGACCGTCAGTGTCAGCATCGTCGGCTCACTGGCGGTAGCGCGACATCGCATTGCGCATGAGGGCGAGCTGCCGCTCGAAGCGCGCGCACGCCACGCAAGCTGCCAGATGAAGGCGCAACCTCACGCGCTCGCCGAGCGAGAACCGGCGCTCCTCGCGCTGGGAGAGGAGCCGCGAGGCCTCCTTGCAGGACACCATGTGCGTCAGTCGGTGCAGCAGCATGTCGCGTACGGGTTTCCTCAGGCGCCGGGTGAGGCGCGAGCCTGCCCCGAAAACCAGTTCTGTTCGAGGCATTGGCGCAACGCCATCCTCGCCCGATACAGGATCACCCACAGATTGTTCGCGGTAATCGTCAATTCCTTACATATCTCGTCGGTCTCGAGCTCCATCACCTCGCGCATCATGAACACCCGCGCGGCGTTCGGGGGGAGCTTCTCGAGGCAGAAGTCCAGCATGTCGAAGAACTCGCGGCGGGAGAGCGCGCTTTCGGGATCGCCCCATTCCGCGGGCGGCGTCGCCCACCCGCCGTCGTCCCGGAACAGCGGATCGAAGTCCTCGAGATCGAGTTCCTCGCCGAACGTCGCAGCGACGATCGGCTGCCGCTGCTTCCTGCGGATCGCATCGACGATCTTGTGCTTCAGGATGCCGGTCAGCCACGTCTTGAGGCTGGAGCGACCCGAGAACCCGTCGCGGCCGGTCAGCGCCGCGAACAGCGTGTCCTGCACTACGTCTTCGGCGGCATCGTGGTCGCGCAATTGAAGCTGCGCCACCCGCAGCAGGTAGCGGCGATGACGCTCGAGCTCGGCGGCAAAGGGGTCTGAGTCCACGGGGTCTGAATCGACGGTCCCGGATTCGACGTGGCGCGCGCTGAGGAACCGCGGCGTCGGCAAAAGCTGAATGGTAGGGCAAACCGGGGTCGGGCGCGAGGTTGTAGCCCGCAAGCTGTTCTGACTTCGGCCGGCGGCACGGGCCTTGCACTACAGGCCCATCATGAGCAACGACCTCTCCCAGGACCCGCGCGAAGCGGCTGCGCGCAAGGCGGTACCGCCGATCGAGCCGCAACCGCTGCCTGCGCGGGGTGCGGCGGCTGCGCGCGCCCGCGACGCCATCCGGCCCCTCGCGGACGCCACCTATGACCGGGTCGTCGCCTCTGGTGACATCCGCACGTCGAACTCGCCGCTGTACGTCGGCGTGCATCTCAAGTTCGCCGTCGCGCTGGCAGCGAGCGCCGGCTGGTTCGCACTGTCGGTCTGGGTGGCCCTGCCGTGGATCACCGAGCTGTCGGGGCTGGTCGGGCACGCGCTGGCCCTGATGATCGTCGGCGGCATCGCGCTGATCCCCGGGTTCATGAACGCGTTCCTGATCATGAGCTTGATGCTCGACCGGCGTCCGTCGCGGCGCGACGTCGACCGGTACCCCGCGGTGTCGATCCTGATCGCCGCCTACAACGAAGAGGCGTCGATCGCCGATACGTTGCGCTCGATCGCCCACCAGAACTATCCGGGGGAGTTCGAGGTGTTCGTCATCGACGACGGCTCGCGCGACCGCACGGCGGCAATCGTCGGGGCCCTTGAGTACGAATGGCTGCACCTGATCTGCCAGCCAGCCAATGCCGGCAAGTCGGCGGCCCTCAACCGCGGGCTCCGGGAGGCCGGCAACGACATCATCGTGACCCTCGACGGCGACTCGTACCTCTATCGCGATGCGCTACGCAACCTGGTCGGGCGCTACCTGTCCGATCCACCCAACACGCGCGCGGTCGCCGGCACGATGCTGGTTCGCAATTCGCGGCGCAACTGGGTCACCAAGGCGCAGGAGTGGGATTATTTCCACGGCATCGCGGCAATCAAGCGCGTGCAGTCGCTCTACCAGGGCACGCTGGTCGCCCAGGGCGCGTTCTCGATCTACGACCGCGCGGCGTTGAACGAAGTTGGCGGCTGGGCCGATTGCGTCGGCGAGGACATCGTGCTCACCTGGGCACTGCTCGCGCGCGGCTACCGCGTCGGTCACGCCGAGGATGCCTGCTGCTTTACCAACGCCCCGGACACGCTGCACCAGTTCATCCGGCAGCGGCAGCGCTGGGCGCGCGGCATGATCGAGGCGTTCCGGACCTTCCCCCGCATTTTGCTCAAGCCGCGGCTGTCGACGCTATTCGTCTGGTGGAACCTGCTGTTCCCGTGGCTCGACCTCGCCTATACGCTGTTCTTCATCCCGGGCATGGTGCTGGCGCTGTTCGGCGTCTACTGGGTTGCGGGGCCGATGACGCTCGCGCTGCTGCCGATGGCGCTGCTCGTCAACTACGTCATGTATCACGTCGGCGCGCAGATGTTCGCGCATAACGGCCTGCGCGTGCGCCGCAACGTCGGCGGGTTCCTGGTCTACGCATTCGTCTACAGCCTGATCCTGCAGCCGGCCTGCGTCGCCGGCTATTTCTCGGAGATCCTCGGGCTGCGCAAGTCCTGGGGCACGAAGTGACTCGCCACCGGCTTGCCGCCTGCGTGGCGGCGCTCGCGCTGGCGGGAGTCGGCGCAGCGGGCGCCGGGCCGGCGTCGGCGGGCTCTTCCAATTCAAGCGCGACGCCCGCGATCCTCGGCGGCATCGATGTCGCGAGCGACACCGATGGCTTCCACGCGACGCGCCTGCGGGCGGGCGGCCTGTACCCCTACCTGTCGTACTTCGATTACGCCGGCGTGGCGCTCCAGACGACACGCTACGCGCAGGCGGGGTGGGACCGCGAAGCGACTGGCGTCGTCGGGCTGTGGCGCAAGCAGGACCCGCGCAGCCTCGTCGGCATCGATGCCAAGGCGGGCGTCGTGCAGGTCGCCGGCCACACGCGCGCGATTGGCGATGCGACCTGGAGCCTGCGCCCGGCGACCGACACCGGCGTCGAGCTCATCGCCGCAGGCGATCTCGTCGAGACGCAGAAAGCGATCGAGCGCGGCATCGCCTACGGTCTTTTCGCGGCGAGCGTCGAGCACACGTTCGCCGAGCGCCTCACCGCGATCGGCTTCGCCGGCTGGCAGCCGTTCACCGACGGCAACGACCGCACGCAGCTTCGTGCACGACTGATCTGGCAGGCGGTCCCGGCCTGGGGTTTCAACACCGAGCTTCGCTGGCGGCAATACCGCAGCAGCAAGAACGACGTCGGTGGCGCCTATTTCAACCCGGATCGCTACCGGCAGTGGGTGGGCGCGCTGTCGATGCGCCGGCACACCGGTCGCTGGACGCTGTCGGGCGCGCTCGGTGCGGGGCGCGAGACCATCGACGGCAACGACACCCATCCGGTGCGCATGGCCGAGCTGCGCGCCGAAGGCGCGCTCTCGGGGAACCTCAGGCTCGTGGCGTACGCAACCTACAACCGATCGACCGGCTACGTCGACGCCCCCGGCTATTCGTACCGCCAGGCGGGCTTCGCCCTGATCCGCACGTTCTGATCCGCGCGGCTCGCGCGCGGGTACGCGTGTCCTGATTCGCGCGCGGCTCGTGCGATGATGCGAGCCTCGCCGGCCCTGCCCGGAATCCCATCGTCCCGGCTCATGCCGGGCCCCGGCTCGCCCTGGAATCGCACCTGCAATCACTGATCGCCTACCTGTCCGCGCATCCGGCGCTGGCCCTGGGCGCGATTTTCGCCGCGGCATTCCTGGAAGCGCTGGCCGTCGTTGGCACCCTCGTGCCCGGAAGCTCGATCGTATTCGCCGGTGGCGTGCTCGTCGGACTCAAGACGCTCGACCCCTGGTTTGCAGCGGCCACCGCAGTCGTCGGCGCGATCCTGGGCGACGGCGCAAGCTACTGGCTCGGCCGTCACTACCGCGAGCGCATCCGCGCGATGTGGCCGCTGCGGCAGCATCCCGGGCTGCTCGCGCGCGGGCAGGCCTATTTCGAGCGCAACGGCGGCAAGAGCGTGTTCCTCGGCCGCTTCCTGGGCCCGGTGCGCGCGATCGTTCCAGTCATCGCCGGCATGTCGAGCATGCCGCCCACGCAGTTCTATGTGATGAACGTGCTGTCCGCCTTTGGCTGGGCGGCGGCGCACATGCTCCCGGGCATCCTGTTCGGCGCGTCGCTGCAGCTCGCCGGCGCCGTCAGCTCGCGGCTGGTGATCCTCGTCGCGGTTTTGCTCACCGGACTTTGGC
>DASYXO010000286.1:0-3362 GCA_035934825.1 Casimicrobiaceae bacterium | reverse complement strand
GGGTTCTCGTCGAGGGCATGGCGCCATCCAGCGGGCGCGGCACCGGCAACCGCGCCCTGCGCCCCGGCCGTGGGACCGGCGAGCGCCAGCGCCATCAGCGTCATCGCGGCAATGAAGCGCAATCGCCGTGTCCTGGCACCGCAATCACGTTCGAATGTCGTCATACGCAGCGTTTCGCGCCTTCGTCTTCGAGGTTCCCGGACGTAGCCCCCCGATTCGTCCGGGGCAGCTCCCCGAACTCCGCCTCGTGCGCCTCCCGGGCCGGCGAGCGGTATTAGAGCACGACATGGGAATAGACCCAGCCATCGCCAGAGCGGCGCTGCCTTCCAGATCGCCGAAGCCGGGGCATGCGATAGCCCCCAGGCTCGCCGCGGCGCTCCCGCAAGCACGCACTGTCCCGCGAGTCGTCGGCATCGAACCTCGCGTCCCGCGGAACGGACCCATTGCATAATGCGATCACGGCGCGGCGGCTGCGCGCCTTCGATTTCGTGAGGAGGTGCCGCTATGCGGGCGCTGAGCAGCGCGGACCATCGCGTGAGTCCGCCGATCGTCGCGATCCCCAGGCAATACAATGCGGCCGACGACCTGATCGGGCGCAATCTCGCCGCAGGGCGGCAGGACAAGCCCGCGTTCATCGACGACGCCGGCGCGTACACCTATGCCGATGTGGACCGGCGCGCATCGCAGTTCGCCAACGTGCTGCGCAAGCTCGGCATCGACATCGAGCAGCGGATCCTGCTGTGCATGCACGACTCGATCGACTTCCCCTGCGCGTTCCTCGGGGCACTTCGGGCAGGGGTGGTGCCGGTGGCGGTCAACACGCTGCTGACCCAGGGCGACTACGAGTACATGCTCGCCGACAGCCGCGCGCGAATTGCCGTCGTTTCCTCGCCGTTGCTGCCGCTGTTCATGCCGCTGCTCCCGAAGCTGCCATTGCTGCGGCGGATCCTGGTCTCGGGGAAGGCGCCCGAGGGTCACGATGCGCTCGCGGCCTTGATGGCCGCCGCGGAGCCGAGCTTCGAGACCGCAAGCACGACCTGCGACGATCCGTGCTTCTGGCTCTATTCGTCGGGATCCACCGGCGCGCCCAAGGGCACCGTCCACGTCCACTCCAGCATAATCCAGACCGCCGAGCTCTATGCGCGGCCGGTCCTCGGGATCGAGGAGAGCGATGTCGTGTTTTCCGCCGCGAAGCTGTTCTTCGCCTACGGGCTCGGCAACGGCCTCAGCTTTCCGATGGCGGTCGGGGCGACGGCAGTTCTGATGGCGGAACGGCCCACGCCCGCCGCTGTGTTCGCCCGGCTGCGCACGCACCGGCCGACGATCTTCTACGGCGTCCCGACGCTCTACGCGGCGATGCTTGCCCATCCCGAACTGCCGCCGCGCGATGCGTCGAGGCTCCGGCGCTGCGTGTCCGCAGGGGAAGCCCTTCCCGAGGAGATCGGACGGCGCTGGTCGACGCATTTCGGCGTCGACATCCTCGACGGGATCGGCTCGACCGAGATGCTGCACATCTTCCTGTCGAACCGCCCGGGTGACGTTCGCTACGGCACCACGGGCAAGCCCGTCCCCGGTTACCAGCTGCGCATCGTCGACGACCATGGTGCGCAGGCGCCTCCAGGGGAGACCGGCGAGCTGCAGATCGCAGGTCCGACCAGTGCGGCCGCCTACTGGAACAACCGCGAGAAGTCCCGCGCGACCTTCCAGGGGATGTGGACGCGCAGCGGCGACAAGTATTCGCAGGATGCAGACGGCTATTTCGTCTACGCGGGTCGCAGCGACGACATGCTGAAGGTCGGCGGCTTGTACGTGTCGCCGATCGAAGTCGAGGCCTGCCTGATCTCCCACGAGTCGGTGCTCGAAGCGGCGGTGGTCGGGCGCGAGGACGACGACCGGTTGACCAAGCCGATGGCGTTCGTCGTTCTCAAGCCGGGCCGCGCCGCGACGCCCGAGTTGACCGAGTCGCTGAAAGTCCACGTCAAGTCGCAGCTTGCACCCTACAAATATCCACGCTGGTTCGCATTCGTCGACGATCTGCCCAAGACTGCGACGGGCAAGATCCAGCGCTTCAAGCTGCGCGCGCTCGCCGGCAGGCGCTAGCATCCCCGTGGCGATCTGCTCCATCACGCCTGCCGGTGCCCCACGGACGCGATGACCCTCGGGGACCTTCCGTTGCCGGGCGCCGCGGCCTTGCACCCCCCGGTCCGCTTCGTCGATGCCTGCGGCCACCGCCTCGAGTACCTGGACATCCCGGCGCAGCGGCTGCGTCGTCCGCCACTCGTCTTCCTGCACGAGGGTCTGGGCTCGATCGCGATGTGGCGCGGTTTCCCGGCCCGCGTCGCGGCCGTGACCGGATGCAGGACCATCGCCTATTCGCGCTTCGGCGCCGGCCGGTCGTCACGGCGCATCGAGCCGTACGCGCCGCGGTTCATGCACGAGGAGGCACTCCGAATCCTGCCAGTGCTGCGTGCAGAGCTTGGAATCGCGAGCCCGGTGCTGATCGGTCATTCGACCGGTGCGTCGATGGCGCTGATCCACGCCGGGGCCGAAGGCTCCGATGTCGCGGGCCTGGTCGTCATGGCACCGCTGGTCTTCGTCGAGGAATCGAACCTTGCCAGCATTCGTGCGGCGCAAGACGTCTACAGAACCACCGACATGCGGCGGAAGCTCGCTCGCTACCACGACGACGTCGACGGCGTGTTCTGGGGCTGGAACGATATCTGGCTCGATCCCGGATTCAGGTCTTGGTCGATCGCCGACGACCTGCGGGGCATTCGCTGCCCGATTCTCGCGATCCTCGGCGACGATGACGAGTACAGTACGCCCGCCCAGATCGAGGCGATCCGGCGCGGCGCAGCCGGGGCCGCCGGACTGGATTACCTGAAGCTCGCCGATTGCCGGCATTCGCCGCATCGCGACCAACTGTCGACGGTCATCGACGCGATCGGTCGATTCGTCGACGCCCTGGCGGCCTGAACGCCCGCGACGCCACACGCTGGCGGACCCAACGGGCGCGGTGCCCACTCGCGGTGCCCACTTTGCCCGAACGGCTGCGCAGGGCGAATCCGGGATATCCGCTCAGGTCCTGCCGGTGCCACCCGGCGCCCATGCGCCACGAACCCGTGCGCGCAGATCCACGCTGGGGCCTGGTGGCCGGGCCGCCCCGGCCGGCTCCCGCGCCTGGGGCCAGCTCTGCAGGTCGAAATGCGCGAATGCGGCGTTGGTCAGGAAACGGCTCGCTGAAACGTAGACATGGCGGTCGCCCATTGCGGCCTGTTGCCGCACGTGGAAGCGCTGCGGCATGACGAGCGACAGGTGGTCCATCGCCCGCGTCATCGCGACGTAGAGCAGACGGCGCTCCT
>DASYXO010000273.1:0-1996 GCA_035934825.1 Casimicrobiaceae bacterium | reverse complement strand
GTCGACCTCGGCGGTGTGCGCCGCAGCCCCGTTGATCAGCGCCGCGGCGCGCACGCCGGCGCGCCTGCCGTCGGCGAGTCGCGCCGCATTTTCGACTGGACCTTTGCCGATTTCCTCCGCGATCGCGCGCTCGAGCAGCGTCGCGGGCGGAACCACCGACCCGGGAAGGAGCGCCGCGTGCCAGTCGATCACGGCGCGCTTGGCGTGGTGCAGCACCTGCGGATCGATCGCCCGGGCGCGAAAGCTCTCGGCGAATCCGGCAAAGCGCTCGACCAGCGTTCCCGACCCGTGGTTCCCCGATTTTCCCTTCATTGCTCCCTTTTCCGGATGCAGGCGACGCCCACGCTATGCTCGACGCTGGAAATACCCTTGTCAACACGCGCATCGACCAAATCGCCGGGTAAGGTCTAAACTTGCGCTGCGAGGCCCTGTGCTCGGGCCGGTCACGAGGAACATCGATGCCCAAACGGAAAAAACCCAACGGATACGCGCGGCCGGTGAAGACGAAGCGCGACTACGAAAATGCCTCCGCTGTCGCGAAGCGACTGTCCAGCCAGTCCGATCGGGATTCGGCGGCCGAGCTGCGGCTGCAATCCCTGCTCAGGCAACTGGAGCAGTACGACGATCTGGAAGACGACGGCGACGAGCACGATCCCACGGACTACGCCGGGCCCCGCCGGCGCTGGTCGGACAACGGCTCGGACGACAAGTAGCGCCGGGTGAAAGGGTTCTGCGCCCTCCTGGCGCTGGGAGCGGCGAGCGCCGCCGCCCTCGCCGCCCCCGCGTTCACGGGCGACGAAGTGCGCAGAATCGCGGCGCACGGGCCCTGGCCGGCGAAGTGGACGCGCGACCCGACCAATCGCGTCTCGGGGAGTACCGTAGCGATCGACCTCGGCGAGCGCCTGTTCTTCGAGCGTAGGCTCTCGGTCAACGGCCAAGTCTCCTGCTCGCACTGTCACCTGCCCGAGCGCAACTGGACGGACGGCCTGCCGCGCGCCGTCGGCCTCAAAGAAGTCGACCGCAACGCGCCGAGCGTCGTCAATGTCCGCTACCACCACTGGTTCGCCTGGGACGGCGCGCACGACAGCCTGTGGGCGCAGAGCATCAGCCCGATCCTCGATCCGCGCGAGCTGGGGATGAGCACGGCGAGCGTGGCGACATTCATCCGCGGCGACCGCGACCTCGCCTGCCGCTACCGCAACACCTTCGGCGCAGCGCCCGGGAGCGACGACGAGAAGATCCTCGTCGATGCGGCGAAAGCGCTCGCGGCGTTCCAGGAAACGCTGGTCAGCGGCCGCACGGCGTTCGACGACTTCCGCGACGCGCTCGCGCGCGACGACCGCGCCGCGATGGCGCGCTACCCCGAAAGCGCCCAGAGAGGCCTGAAGATTTTCGTCGGCAAAGGCGCCTGCGACACCTGCCACACCGGGCCCGCGTTCACCAACGGCGAATTCCACGACACCGGCATTTCGTCCTTCGTCCGCCCGGGCGAAACCGACCCCGGCCGGTACGGCGGGATCAAGAAGTTGCTCGGCGACCGCATGAACCTCCTCGGCCCCTACAACGACGACCCCAAGCGCTCGACCGCAAACGGCACGCAGCATGTCTCGCTCGAGCACCGCGACTTCGGCGAGTTCAAAGTGCCGTCGCTGCGCAACCTCGAGTCGAGCATGCCTTACATGCACAACGGCAGCCTCGCCAGCCTGCGCGACGTGGTGAAGCACTACTCGGAGCTGAGCCCCGACCGGCTGCACTCCGACGGCGAAGCGATCCTCAAGCCGCTGCACCTGACCGACGGAGAAACCGCGGACCTCGTCGCGTTCCTGCAAACCCTGTCGGACCGCGGCGGCCAGTACCAGCGGCGCCCGTTCCCCGAGGACTGCCGCTAGAGAATCACCGCGCCGACGGCGTTCGCTGTCGGGAGAATCCGGGCGCGGAAAGTTACGCCTCTTGTTGCGTGATGCGCAACACGGTATACTTGCCCGGTGATCCAATC
>DASYXO010000272.1:0-3440 GCA_035934825.1 Casimicrobiaceae bacterium | reverse complement strand
TCGCGGAGCTCGTGCGGGTCGCGGCGCAGGGCGCACTGATCGCGGTGACGATCCACGGCAGAACGGCGATCGACTGCTCGCGCCTGCCGCCCGCCGAGCACCGGCGGCTCGTCGACGAGGTCCGGCGTCGTGGCATCGTCTTCAACGGGGCCAATGCGCAGCTCGATGGCCATGCCGACCATCGCGGCGAATACGTCAACGTGCTGCACGACGCCGACTACGTGCGCAAGGTATGGTCCCGTTGGTTCGACGTGCTGCACGTCCTGCCGGGATACATTCTGCATCACGATCTCGTGGTGATGCGCAGGCGATGATCTGCGGCGATCCGCCGCACGCGCTGCCCCGGGGCGATGGAACTGGCAACCGCCCCGGACGTCACCGCGCCCGGCCCGGCAGCCGGCCGAGTTAGTCGGCTTCGCCAGTCGAATAGACGTAGGGCTTTTGCGGCACGCTTCCCTCGTCCATTTCGTGGCGCAGCTTGAGGTCGGCAGGACGCTTGTCCCACCAGATGGCGCGCCCGGCACGCTGCTCGGTCTCGAGCTGTGGCTTGCCGGCGAGCAGGTCGCGGATGAACTGCGTGTGCTCGGAGACGTAGTTGCGCGCGGGGAGCATCGGCATTGCAGGTGCCCTGGGGTCGGATTCGACCGTCCATTCTAGCATCGTGCCGTCCTCGGCTGCAGCCGGCGGGACGCGGCGCGGCAGCTTCAGGAAGTCGCCCGCGCGCGCATCGATCCGGCAACGATTCGAAAGGAATAGAGTCTGCATTCGAGCGCCCCGTTCCAAAGCGGCGTGCGTCGCTCGGCCTTCAAGCCGATCAGCTTGGCGAGACGCAGGTCACCGGTGAACAGGTACGCCGTCCACCCGCCATAGCCTTTCTTCAGCGCGTCGCCCAGGCGCGGATAGAACTCGGCCAGTCGCCGGGCGTCGTCCAGGCGCACGCCGTAGGGGGGGTTCGAAAGCAGCAGGCCCTCGGCGGCCGGCGCCTTTCGGGCCAGCACGTCGCCCTGCGCGACGCCCGCGAACGCCGCGACCTGCGCCGCGGCGAGGTTCGCCTGCGCTTTCGCGACGGCATGGGGCGCGAGGTCGCTCGCGAATATCGATACGGTCAGCGGCGCGGAACGAACGCGATCCCGCGCCGCCTGCTTCAGGCGCTGCCACGCCGGGCCGTCGTACCACAAGAGCTTCTGGAAGCCGAAGCTGCGCAAGAGTCCGGGGGCGCGGTCCGCGGCGATCATCGCCGCCTCGACAGTGAGGGTGCCGCTGCCGCACATCGGGTCGAGGAGAACGCGACCGGGGACCCATTGTGCAAGCGACAGCAGTCCCGCAGCCAGGTTTTCGCGCAGCGGCGCTTCCTCGGTCTCGCGGCGCCAGCCGCGCTTGAACAGGGGTTCGCCGGACGTGTCGAGATAGATCGTCGCTTCGCGCTCGGCGAGGTGGACATGGATGCGCACGTCGGGGGCGCGCTTGTCGATCGAGGGACGGACGCCGCGCTCGGCCCGGAACCGGTCGCACACGGCGTCTTTGACGCGCAACGTCGCGAACTCGAGACTGGCAAGCGGCGAGCGTGTCGCGGCGACGTCGACGCGCAGCGTCCGGTCCTGCCGGAAATTCCGCGTCCAGTCGATCCCGTGCACGGCGGCGTAGAGTTCGCGCTCGTCGCGGCACGTCGCTCCTCCGACGCGCCACAGGATGCGGCTCGCGATGCGCGATTCGAGGTTTGCCCGGTAGGCGAGGGCGATCTCGCCCGCGAAGCCGACGCCGCCGTCGACGGCCACGACGTCGTTGGCGCCCTGCACGCCGAGCTCGGCCGCGAGCGCCGATTCGAGGCCGCGCGGACAGGGCGCGAAAAAGCGCTCGGTCATCCCGGACTCGAGGACCTGCACCGGCCCCGCCCGGGAATCGATCGCTGCACGCGGCCCGGTCGTCAGAAAGGCTTCGCGACGACCAGCCAGACGATCGCGACTAGCAGCGGCAGCGCCGGGATCTCGTTGATCCAGCGGTAGTACACGTGCCCGTGGCGGTTGCGGTCATGCGCGAAGTCGCGCATCAGGCGGCCGAGGTACAGGTGGAATGCCACCAGCACGAGCACCAGTCCGAGCTTGGCGTGCAGCCATCCCCCGCTGAAGCCGTAGCCGAGCCACAGCCAGACGCCGAATGCGATCGTCAGCACCGCGGCTGGCGCCATGATGCCGTAGTACAGCTTGCGCTCCATGGCCTTCAGGCGCTCGATGCCGACGCGGTCGTCGGGTGCGGCCATCGCGTGGTAGACGAAGAGCCGGGGCAGGTAGAAAAGTCCGGCGAACCACGAGACCATGAAGACGATGTGCAACGTCTTGACGATGGGCAAGGACGGATCTCCTCGGCGGGTCAGCTCACTCGAGCTTGATGTCGCCGTCGAAGGTCGCCGCGAGCTCGAGGCCCGCGACCTCCAGCGTCACCCGCGCCGCGAACGTCTCCTTGCCGGCGATCGCGCCGGCCGCGATCGCCCGGGCCACCGCCTGCTCGATCTCGCGTTGCGAGTTGACACCAACCTGCTTGAGGAATTTCCGGATGCTGAGGTTCAGGGTTTCTTCGTTCATCGTGACCTCCTCTGGATTCCGGGCGGCCCGTGGCCGGATCGCGATTGACGAGTCGATCGCGCAGGCAGCATTGTCCCACCAAACCCCCTCGACCCGTCACCACCCGTCGCCACGAACGAGCTCTACGAGCGGCAGGTCGGCGGCCGCGGTCGCGTCCGGCAGCGTGCGGCTCGCCATCGGCACCGACACCGCGGGGTCGATCCCCATTCCGGCGGCGTGCCGATCTGCCCGCAGGTCGCCGGTCGCCGGATTCGCCGCCTATTTCAGCAGCCGCCGCCGCGTCAGGACCAGCGCGATGTAGTACGCGGCGGCCGCGTAGCCGGCAAGAACGCAGACGTGCAGCGGGATGTCGGCGGGCGCGCGTCCCAGCATCAGCGGTCGCGCCATGTCTATCGCGTGCTTGAGCGGCAGTGCGTTCGCAATGTGCGCGAGCCACGCGGGCATCCGCTCGACCGGAAAGTAGACGCCGGAGAAGAGCAGCATCGGGGTCAGCACCAGCGTGAAGAAATAGGTGAAGAAGTCGTAGCTCGGCGCGAGCGCGTTCATTACCAGCCCGAACGCACCGAAGCAAAGCCCGACGACGAAGCCCAGCGGCAGCAGCCACAGTGCATGCCAGGTGTGGCCGAAGCCCAACGCCAGGAGCACGAGCAGGATTGCCGCCGTCGACATCACGGCCTTGGTCGCGCACCAGATCCATTCGGCGAGCACGACATCATCGAGCCCGATCGGCGCGTTGATGATCGCCTCCCAGGTCCGCTGCACGTGCATGCGCGAAAAAGCCGAATACAAGCCTTCGAAGCTCGCGGAGAACATCGCGCTCTGGCACACCATGCCGGTGCCGATGAACGCGACATAGGGCAT
>DASYXO010000271.1:0-10287 GCA_035934825.1 Casimicrobiaceae bacterium | reverse complement strand
CAATGCAAACGCGAACCGCGTGCCGAAGGCGGCGGCAATCGCACCTGCTGCGAGGTTGCCCAGAGGCGCGACGCCGAGGAACGCGAGGGTGTAGAACGACGCGACTCGACCGCGCAAGCGGTCCTCGACGATCGTCTGGAGGATCGTGTTCGCCGCCGCGGCCGCGAGGATCGTCCCGCCGCCGATGAACACCATCAGCACCAGCGCGATCGCATAGACCTTCATGTAGGCGAACGCGGCGAGCGCCACCCCGGCGGTTCCCGCCGCGATCACGATGACGCGCCCGAGGCCACGCACCGACGAGCGCCCGGCGAGATAGCCGGTCGACAGCAGTGCACCGAATCCCGCCGCCGACAGCAGCCAGCCCAGGGTGTAGGGGCCGCCGCCGAAGATGTCCTTCGCATAGACCGGCATCAGCGACGAGTACGGCGAGATCGTCCACGCCAGCGCGGCGACCAGCGCGAGCAGTGCGCGCACGGGAGAGAGCGCGAACGCATAGCGCGCACCCTCGACCCAGCTCGCCCACCAGCCGGCGGCGGCTGCGGGCCTGCGCTCCTTCGGCCACTGCATCCGGGCGATCGCGACGATCACCGCGACGAACGACAGCGCATTCAGCGCGAAGCACACCGCCTCGCTGGCCAGCGCCAGCAGCATGCCCGCGATCGCCGGGCCGACCACCCGCGCGGTGTTGACCAGCATCGAATTGAGCGCGATTGCGTTGGCAAGATCGCCCCGGTCCTCGACGAAGTGGATATACAGCGACTGGCGCAGCGGCAGGTCGAATGCCGAGCAGGTGCCGAGCCACAGCGCGAGCACCACCAGGTGCCAAGTCTGGATCCATCCGCCCGCAACGAGGACCGCCAGGACCAGCGCCTGGACCAGCATCAGCGACTGGGTGGCGACCAGGCCGCGACGCCGGTCGATGCGATCAGCCAGCACGCCGGCGAGGTTGCCGAACAGCAGGATGCCCACGTTGTTGCAGAACGCGACCACGCCCAGCAGCCACGCCGACCCGGTGAGGCGGTACACCAGCCATCCCATCGCGACCTGCTGAAGCCAGGTGCCGACCAGCGACAGCCCCTGGCCGATGAAGAACAGGCGGAAGTTTCTATGTCGAAGCGCGCGGAAAGTGCGCGGGAGGATCAGGGCTGCCATGCGAGAGCGCCATTATCGCCTGTGCGGCGCGGCGACGGACGCACGCGCCGGGCCGAGCCCGGGCGTCCGCGCGCATTTCCGGTTACCTCCGGTCCAGGCGATAGATGCGCGATTCGCCGTAACCCTTCGCCAGCGGCAGGGTGCCGATATATTCGAGCACGTAGCCGCTCTCCCCCCCGGCGGCCAGCATGGCCGCGAACGCCTCGCTGACGTAGATCATGCCCGGGGGTGTCACCGGCTCGATGCGCGCGGCCCGCGTGACACTGGACCCGAAGTAGCTGTCGCGGGCAACGACCGGGTCGACGATGCGAAACACGGGACCGTCATGCAGCGCGATGCGGATCTGGCTCCCTTCGGGCAATCCGGCCTCCGCCCAGTCGGCGTCGAGCATGCTGGCCAGAAGCTGCAGCGCGAATTCTGCGGCGTCGCGCGGCGACTCGAACACGACGTACAGCGCGTCGCCCCAGGTCTTCGCTTCCAGCGGCTTGACCGCGAGTGCCTCGAGCAGCCGGGCGCCGATCTCGAGGAACCGCTGCTGGAACAGCGGCGCATACGCGTCGTGCAGGCGGCTGTAGCCTGCGAAGTCGGCGAATAGCAACGCCTTCAATGTGCGCTCCGGCCGGGTTGCCACCTGGGGCACGCGCTTCCCGGCCCCGAAACCCGGGGCCGCGGCGCCCGTTGGCGACGACGCCGGAACCTCCTCGACTGCCGGCATTGCCGAGACCTGGCGCGCCACTGCCGGCGCGGACTGCGCCGCGGCCGCAGCGCCGGCCCGCAGCGCCCGCAGATCGATCACCTGCGGCGTTCCGACATTACGGGTCCAGCGCTCGAAGGAAGCGCGCGTGCCGCCGACCTGCCGCTGCGCATCCATGTCCATCACGCACAGCATCGACGGCGAAGTCGCGAGCTGCATCGCACGCAGCATCGCGAGGCCCTCGAGCAGCGTGGCCGCGTACTCGAAGAGCACGTCGTCGCCGAGATGCTTCTCTGCGGTCGCCATGATCACTCGCGATGCCCGGAGGAGCGCGCGATCGAACCGGTCGACCCAGCCCCCGCCGCCGGCCGCGACGCTGGTCCGCAGGAAGTCGTCCCGGTCGAAAGGCAGCACGATGTTCACTTCCGCCCCGACGTCCTGTGCCGCCTCGATGAATATCAGGTCGCCGCCGCAGGCGCCCGATACGTACACGATCGGCTGGTGCACGCGCGCCAGGCGCTCGAGCATCGCCGCGTCGACGGCGGGCACGAGTGCCGCCGGGAAGCGGGGCTCGGCGCGACCGATCGCGTCGATCATGTGGCCGGTGAACACCAGCACGTCCGGCACCGGAAGCACCTGCAGGACTTCGCGTGCCTGGGGAATCACGTGCTGGAGCAGCAGCACCTGTCGCCGCATGGCCGCGACGCTGCCGGCCTCGCCGCGACACAGCGCACTCGCTGCAGCATAGCTTTGCACGGCGCGTTCGGATTCCCCCAGCAGCACCGCGGCTTCGCCCAGCGTCGCGTGATCCCAGCAGTCGAGCGGGGTTGCGCGCCCCGAGAGCCGCGCCGCGATCTCCTGTGCCAGCGTCCGCGCCTGCAAAGCATCCCCGGCGAACATCGACAGCGTCGCCGCATTGATGCCCGGGTACGGATCCTGCGCCCGCGCATACGCCGCCAGATACTCGTCTCGGGCGCGCGCGGCCAGCGCGCGAATGCGGGGGTCCAGGTCGCCGATGCCCGTCCCCGGCAGCGCGCGAGCGAGCGCGTCCTTCGAAAGCCGCCCGCGCAGGCTCAGGATGTCGGCGAGCAGCGAAGGCTGCCGTGCCGGCGCTTCATCGAGCCGCGCCGGAGTCCGGACCTCGCCAGCTCCGTCCTCGTCCATCCGCGACTGCGCTTCGTCGAGCAGCGCGCGTGCGCGCTGGCTTGCGCCGGCACGGGCGTGCGCGAGCGCGCCCCAGTAGAGGAGCTCCGCGTCGCTAGGATGCGCAGCGATCCGCTCGCGGAACGCGTCGCAGGCATTCCACGGCGCGCCGCGCTCGAGGTGGCCGCGGATCTCGCCGACACCCGTGCTCGGGCCCGTGCTCAGGATCCCTGCGCCTCGGCAATCCGCCCGCGCAGGCGGCTGACGCTGATCAGCCGGCGCATCGCGGGCGGCAATGAGTCGATCAGCCGCGCCGCCTGCGCCAGCGGGGACGCCTTCGCGGCGGGGGCGGCGAGCGCCGACGCGTAGAGCGCCTGCGCGTATTCGATGCGCTGCGTCAAGTCTTCGTTGTCCTTGCGCAGGTAGAGGCTGCGCTCGAACGCGAGCACGGGTGCGATGATGCGACCCGCTCTCGCCGAGTCGCCCGATCCCGCAGCGATCCACGCCTCGAGTGTGAGCAGGATGTTCTGGTTTCGCTGGTCACCGATATTGCGCAGGGGAATCTGTTTGAGAACTTCGAGGGCCTTGGCGATCTCGTTGCCGGCACTGGCATAATCGCGACGCCACCACGACGCCTCGGCGGCGATCCGCCACGCCACCCAGAGCGTATTGTCGCGCCTTTCCTTAACCCCCGCTTCCGGGGGCGTTAGTGCCTCGAGGCGCTTCGCCACGCCAATGGCCATCGCGTGCACGGTCGCGAAATCGCCCGCGGCGAACGGGACCGCGAGCGCGGCGTAGCCGACGCCAAGCGCGCCGGAGGGGTATCCGACCTGGCCGAGGACTTCGGGCAGGTAGGCGCGTCCGAACGAACCCGCCGACAGGCCCGCCGTTGCCAGCTCGGTGTAGCGACGGTTCTGCGCGGCCGCGGCCGCGGCCGCTTTCTCGTTCCCCGCGTCGGCCTCGAACTGCGCGACGTAGCCGGAAGCGAGTGCCAGCACCACCCCCAGGATCGCAGCCTGGCGCACGCGACCCGCCACGCTAAGCCCCGACCGCAAATCTCCGAGCGCGCCGTCGATGTCGCCCAGGCTATAGCGGACACCTGCAATCTGCATGCGCGCGTTGACCAGGTTGTTCCACGAGATCTGGTTGGTCGGATCGAGCTCGGTCATCGCCTGCCAGTCGGCAACGTCGCGCTTCGCCCAGTCGAGCGCTTTGCGGGTGTGCATCAATGTCAATTCGGCGGAAACGAGGTTGTCCGCCAGCAGTGCCTCGGCGCGGCGCGCCGACATGTTCCCCGGCTGCACCGCGAGCACGGCTTCGCTCACCTTGAGGCCGTCGGCGGAAATTTCGTGGAGCCGATCGAATTCGCCGAGGTTGTTGAGCGCCGCAGCCTGCCACGACGAGGCCTCGGCGTAGGCGACCGCCGCGGGCACGTCGTCGAGCTTGAGGTCCGCGATGCTGCGGCTCGCTTCGCGCGCCTGGTCGAGCGTCTTCACCGCCCGCGCGTTATCGTTCGCCTGCATCTGCGAGAAACCGAGGAAAGTCGCGGCAAGCCCGTAGGCGCGCCGCAGCGCAACGGACGGGGACGGCGCCTTCATCAGCGGGTCGAGCACGTCGACTGCTCGCTGGGCGAGGTCGAGCTCCTCCGGGATGCGCACCTCGCTGCTCGCCACGCGCGCCTGGGACATGAGCCCGAGCCCCAGCCCGATCGCCGTCTCCTCCGAGCGATCACCCTGCGCGCGCAGGCGCGCCAGCGTCGAGACTGCACCTGCAAGCGCCGACTTCGCTTCGCCGAGCTTGGACTGGTTGCGAAGCGCCGCGCCGTAGCGCACCAGGGCGAGCGCGCGATTGCGATCGGTCTCGGGCGTGCGTAGCGCCGCGGGCAGGTCCGCGTAATAGTCGACGGCGCGCTTGGCCAGACCCGCCACGATGTCGAGGCGCCCAATGGGCTCGAGCTCGAGATAGAAGTCGTCGAGCAGGTAGACGATCAGCTTCTCGGCTTGACCTCGTGCACTGTCGGCGAGCTGGCGGGTCTGCTGGGCGTCGGCCTCGGCGCGCTGCGCCCGCTTCGCACTCTCGTAGCCGTAGATCGCGCTGGCAACGGCGCCGATCGCCAGCACCGCGCACACCGCGGCGATCTGCCGCGCGCGCACCAGCGCCTTGCGGGTGGCGAGCTCGCGGGCGCGCTGCTCGGCGAGCTTGCGTTCGGCAGCATCCCGCGCCTCGCGCTCGTGGCGCAGGTCGCGGCTCGCCCGCACGACGCTGCACAGCACGTCGTGGGTCAACTCCACTCGGCGGACGTCGAGGCGCTCCTCGATGCGCAGCAGCCGCCGGTCGACCAGCGTCGGCAGCGCATCGGGCTTCGCACCCATGTCGAAGAACGCCTTGCGCACGCTCTCTTCGGCAATGCTCTCGCGATAACCCGATTCGGTCAGCAGCTCGTCTTCGATGTAGTGGCGCAGCGCCGCCGGCTGGTCGGCGAGCGCACGCTCGTAGAATTCGGCGAGAATCGTCTCGTGCGAGCCGGCGAGCAGATCCGCCGAAATCTCCGGACGTCCCTTGGCGATGCGCGCGTTGTTGAGCTCGCGGCAGATGAGGGAAAGCAGCGACGGCTCGACTTCGGCGTTGCGCAGCTCCGAGCCGCCAGCGATGAAGCGCACGATCGCTTCGGCCACTTCTTGCGACACCAGCTTGCCGCCCGGCTTCATGACCGCCTCGAGTGCCTGCTCGCCGGTCATGCGCGCGAGGCGCATGCGGTTCTGGGTGATCGAGGGCATGGCGCCCTTCAGCGCCTCGAGGTGTGCGAGGTAGTCCTCGCGCAGCGCGATCAGGATCCGGTAGTCGCTGCGCGTGAAGTCGAATTTCTCGGCCGCCGATTCGTCGGCCTCCATCCGCGCCTCGAGGGCTTTCGGCGGGCGGTTCTCGACCAGGTCGGCGAGGTCGTCGATGAACTGCGCGGCGCGGCTGCGGCCAGCGTCGTCGGCCTGGGCGAGGGTGAAGATCTCCTCGAACTGGTCGAAGATCAGCAACGGTATCAGCGGTTTGCCAGCTTCATCCTTCAGCACGTCGTCGCGGTGGTGCAGGAACTCCCACAGCGACTCGCCCTCGACCGCGACCCCGGTCTGCGTCCACTCGCCCGAGCGCTGCGTGGCGCGGAAGATTGCCTGCTTGATCTGCTCGCTGGGTGCTGGCGAGTCGGCCGAATAGTCGACGCGCACGTAGACCGGGCAGTAGCCCGTCGGCCGCAGCCGCGGCACGATGCCCGCGCGCAGGATCGAGGTCTTGCCGAGCCCCGACTGGCCGAACAGCAGCGTCAGCGTCTTGCGCTGGACGCGGCGCGCGAGCTCGGCGACCTCCTCCTCGCGGCCGTAGAAGTAGCCCTGGGTCTCCTCGGTGAACGACGCGAGGCCCAGCCACGGATGCTGCGGGTCGACGGACGTCTGCGCGGCGGGGTTGTCGAGCGGGGCCACGGCCGGTCAATGCCGCGCGGACAGGAAATCCTGCAGGTGGCGCGCGAACTCCGGCGTCACTTCGCCGCCCGGCAGGCGGGTGATGTGCAGCGCCTTGAACCGGTCGGGGACGTGGGCATCGATCGCCTGCGTGCCGTCGATGCACACCGGTACGATGAACAGCGCACCTTCTGCGATGTTGCGCGAGCGATCGAGCGCGTAGCTCCACTCGCGGCGGAAGTAGCCTTCGAGGCGGCGCTCGGTCGTCGCCGAGATCACCGGGATGAAATACGAGCAGCGGGCGATGCAGCGCTGGATCTTGCGGTCGTAGTCGTCGCCGCCTTCGAGACGATCGAGGTCGAACCAGGTCTTGATGCCGGCGGCATCGAGCCCCGCCTTGAGCTTTTGCACCGCGGGCAGGTCCTCGCGCGCGTAGCTGATGAACACGGCGTTGTCGGGCATGTCGCGCTCGGGCGGCAGGAAGCGCTGCGGGAGATTCAGCTCGACCACCTCGCCGGGCTTGCGGCGCGTCATCCAGCGGCGGTGCAGCTCGTCGACGAACTTCTCCGCCCCGCTGTAGACCCGCGTGCGCACGCTGACCTGCTGCAGGAAACCCATCAAGCGTCCATCGCTGACCGAGTGGTTGTCGGCCAGGACCTCGCCGACGTCGCGCGGATCGGACAGGCGGCGGCGCTTGGCCATGCGCAGGAACAGGCGCGCGAGCCAGTTGGTGAAGCTGCTCCCGATGAACAGCAGGTGGTTGTGCTCGAGCTCGTGGAACAGCTTCTCGGGCGTCAGGTGCTCGCTTTGCAGCGCGCAGATGAATTCCAGCGTGTCCTCGTCGGAGATGACGTAGGTGGGCGACGCTGACAGGCGGCCCAGCAGGTGGTAGATCACCGGGCGCTGCAGCTTCTCGCGCTCCGACGGCAGGTCCGCGACCCGGTTGGGCGCATAGGCGATGACCTCGGTCGACTGCGCGCCCCCAAAGCGCTCCTGGTTCACCGCCTGCTCGAGCAGCGGGTCGAAGGTGGTGGTGACGAAGAGGTCGAAATCGGTGATCTGGGCGAGCTGGCGCAGCGCGAGGGGCGGGGCGAAGTTCGCTTCGCGAAAGAGACTGCGCAACCGCGTGTACGCCTCCTCGCGCCGGCCCCGCGAGGCGAGGAACCAGCAGACGACGTCGTTGAGGGTGTAGGGCTTCGGAAGCTGCGCCGTGTCGACGCCGAGCTTCGCTGCCAGCTTCTCGGCGACCCAGTCGTAGAGCAGCCGCATCCCATCGTCGGTCTCGACTTTCTGCAGCTCGGGCCCGATGATCGGAATGACCCGCCGTTCCTCGATGAAATTGAGAAGGTCCTCCCACGCATCGTCGTCGAGCGTGGCGAGCGGAGGATGCAGGGGTAACGGGCTACTCATCGTGCGCGACTGGTCACTCAGGGCTCCCTGAGGAGTCTCCGGCCGGCGTTCGATTCGCCTGGCCACCGCCCTCCCCGGCAGCGGTCAAGTCTCCACGATTCGCCGAGCCGGGTCAAACGCGCCCGGCCGGGGCTACCCGCCGAGCCTGCGGTGCTGCTCGCGCAGATTCTCCAGCGTCGCGTTGAATCCCGCGAGTCGAACGCGCTCCTGCTCGACGACCCCGGCCGGCGCGCGCGCGACAAAGCCCTCGTTCGCGAGCTTCGCCTGCGCCTTCGCGATCTCGCGTTCGTGACGTGCGATGTCCTTGGCGAGGCGCTCGCGCTCGGCGGCGACGTCGATCTGTACGTCGAGCATCACGCGCAGCTTCTCCACGACCTGCACCGGCGCGTTGCGCTCCGGCAACTCGGCGGCAAGCTGGACCTCGGACAGGCGGGCGAGCACCCTCAGGTAATCGGTGAGGGCACCAACCCCCACCGCCGTGAGATCGCCGGCGATAAACGTACCGACCTTCTGTGCGGGCGACAGGCTCATCTCGCTGCGCAGTGAGCGCACCGAATCGACCAGTGCCTTCAGAGCGGCGACCTGGGTGGACGCGGCCGCCGCCTCTGAACTGGGCTGAGAGTCGCTCTCGTCGGGATAGCGCTGCAGCGAGATCGTCTCGCCGGTCGTGCCCGCAAGCGGGGCTACCGACTGCCACAGCTCCTCGGTGATGAACGGAATGAACGGATGCGCGAGCCGCAGGATCGCCTCGAGCGTGCGCACCAGCGTCCTGCGGGTCGCACGCTGCGCGGCCTCGTCGCCGCGCGCGAGGTCGACCTTCGCGAGCTCGAGATACCAGTCGCAGAACTCGTTCCAGACGAACTCGTACAACGCCTTCGCCGCGAGGTCGAAGCGGTAGGCCTCGATCTGCTCGCGGATTTCCTTTGCCGTGTGCTGCAACTCCGCCTCTACCCAGCGGTCGGCGATCGACGGCGTGCGCGGCAGCGACTCGTCAAGGCCGACATCCTTGCTCTCGACGTTCATCAGCACGAAGCGCGTCGCGTTCCACAGCTTGTTGCAGAAATTGCGGTAGCCCTCGCAGCGGCCGAGGTCGAAGTTGAGCGTCCGGTTGAAGGTCGCGAGCGAGGCGAAGGTGAAGCGCAGCGCATCGGCGCCGAACGCCGGGATTCCGCTGGGGAACTGCTTGCGCGCGCGCTTGGCGACGGTATCGGCCTGGCGCGGGTCCATCATGTTGAGGACGCTCTTGGCGACCAGGCTCTCGGCGTCGATGCCGTCGATGAGGTCCAGTGGATCGAGGACGTTGCCCTTGGACTTCGACATCTTTTGCCCTTCGGCGTCGCGTACGATCGCGTTGATGTAGACGTCCCGAAACGGCAGCTTGCCGGTGAAGTAGGTCGTCGTCATGATCATCCGCGCGACCCAGAAGAAGATGATGTCGAAACCGGTGACGAGCACGCTCGACGGCAGGAAGGTCGCGAGCTCCTTGGTCTCTTCCGGCCAGCCCAGCGTCGAATGGCACCACAGCGCCGAGCTGAACCAGGTGTCGAGCACGTCCTCGTCGCGCTTGAACGACGCGGGCGCGCGCCCGAGCTTCGCCGTCGCCTGCGCCAGCGCATCGGCTTCGCTGCGCGCGACGTACACGTTGCCGGACTCGTCGTACCACGCCGGGATCTGGTGCCCCCACCACAACTGCCGCGAGATGCACCAGTCCTGGATGTTGTTGATCCAGTGCAGGTAGGTGGAAAGCCAGTCGCCGGGTACGAATCGGACCTTCTGGCCGGCCCCCGGGGCACTCTGCGCGGCGCCCGGCACCGTGACCGGCAGCCCGTCGCCGACGGCGGCGAGGCACAGGTCCTGGATCGACTTGCCCGGGAACCAGGGATGCGACGCAGGCGCAGCCTTGCGCATCGCGACGTACCACTGGTCGGTCAGCATCGGCTCGACGACCTCGCCGGTGCGCCCGCAGCGGGGCACGATCATCTTGTGGGGTTTCTCCGACACGACGAGACCCACGGCGCGCAGGTCGGCCAGCACCGCCTTGCGAGCCGCGTAGCGATCGAGCCCGCGGTATTTCGCCGGTGCGTTGTCGCTGACCGTCGCGTCGAGGTTCAGGATCGAAATCACGGGCAGCCCGTGCCGCTGGCCGATCGCCCAGTCGTTGAAGTCGTGCGCCGGCGTGATCTTGACCACCCCGGTACCGAACTCGCGGTCGACGTAATCGTCGGCGATCACCGGTATCTCGCGATCGGCGAGCGGCAGGCGCACCCGCCTGCCGACGAGCGCGCGATAGCGCTCGTCGTCGGGATGCACGGCGACCGCAGTGTCGCCCAGCATCGTCTCGGGCCGGGTGGTCGCGACGATCACCGATCCCGAGCCGTCGGCCAGCGGATAGGACAGCTCCCACAGCCTCCCCTGCTCCTCTTCGCTGTCGACCTC
>DASYXO010000214.1:0-1732 GCA_035934825.1 Casimicrobiaceae bacterium | reverse complement strand
CGCGCGGCGCGAGATGATCGGGATCGATCGCCGCCAGGCGCGCTTCGAGCTCCGTCGGAGCGCCCGACTTCGGGCCGGATTCAGCCGGTGCGCGCCGCACGGTTGCTCCGGGCGGCGCAGGATTCCCGTTGGCGGCTGGCTGCGAGAACAGGTCGTGCTGGGCATCGTCGCGGGTGTTGAACTTGTCGAGCCTTGCGAAATAGCGCTGCGCCTGGCGCAGCGTATCCGCGGGAATGCCGGCGAGCCGCGCGACCTGCAGGCCATAGCTGCGGTTTGCCGCGCCTTCCTCGACGTGGTGCAGGAAGACGATGCCGGGGCCCTGGCGGCTCCGCGTCTCCACTGCGTCGAAATGGACGTTCGCGCAGCCTTCGATTTCCGATGGCAGCGCCGTCAACTCGAAGTAGTGCGTGGCGAACAGCGCGAGGCTGCGGTTGTGCCCGGCGAGCCGGTGCGCGATCGCCCAGGCGAGCGACAGGCCGTCGAAGGTCGACGTGCCGCGCCCGATCTCGTCGATCAGAACCAGGCTGTGCGGCGTCGCGCGGTTCAGGATGTATGCGGCCTCCGTCATCTCGACCATGAACGTCGAGCGTCCGCCGGCGAGGTCGTCGGCAGCGCCGATCCGCGTATGGATCGCATCCAGCGGACCGAGCCGCGCCTGCGCGGCCGGCACGAACATTCCGCAGTACGCGAGCAACGCGACGACGGCGGTCTGGCGCATGTAGGTCGACTTGCCGCCCATGTTGGGGCCGGTGACGATGAGCAGCCTGCGCGTCGCATCGAGCCGGAGGTCGTTGGGGATGAACGCGTCGACCTGGCGCTCGACGACCGGATGGCGACCCCCTTCGATCACGACGCAGGGACTGTCGGCGAACTGCGGTCGCGTCAGCCGCAGCGCGTCGGCACGCGCGGCAAGGGTCGCGACGACGTCGAGTGTCGCCAGCGCCGTGGCCACTGCCTGCAGCGCCGCGATGGCGGAGGACAGTTGCGCGAGCAAATCCTCGAACAGCCGCTTCTCCTGGGCCAGCGCCCGCTCCTGTGCGCTCAGTGCCCTGGATTCGAAGGCGGCAAGCTCGGGCGTCGTGTAGCGCTCGGCGTTCTTGAGCGTCTGCCGCCGCCGGTACTCGTCGGGCACGCGCTCGGCGTTCGCGCGCGAAACCTCGATGTAGAAGCCGTGGACGCGGTTGTACTCGACTTTCAGATTGGCGATGCCGCTCCTCTCGCGCTCCCTGCGCTCGAGGTCGACCAGGAATCGTGCGCAGCCCGCGTCGATGTCGCGCAGCTCGTCGAGCTCGGCGTCGTAGCCTTTGGCGATCACGCCGCCGTCGCGCAGCTGTGCCGGTGGCTCGGAGGCGATGGCGCGTGCGAGCAGTGCCTGCCATCGGGGATCGCAATCGAGGTCGCGCGCAGTGCGCCTGAGCAGCGCGGCATCGAGCGGCCCGATCGCTTGCGCGATCATCGGCACGATCGCAAGCGTGTCGCGAAGACCTGCCAGGTCGCGCGGCCGCGCGCTGCGCAGCGCGACGCGGGCGACGACGCGTTCGACGTCGACGCTGCGGCGCAGCTTGGCGCCGATCTCGCGCGCAGTGGCAGGATCGGTGCGCATCGCGTCGATGGCATCGTGCCGCTCGCTCGCCCGCGCCTGCGAACGCAGCGGACTGAGCAGCCAGTGGCGCAGCAGCCGGCTGCCGGCGACGCAGGAGCATTCGTCGAGCAGCGACAGCAGCGTCGGCTG
>DASYXO010000198.1:0-2514 GCA_035934825.1 Casimicrobiaceae bacterium | reverse complement strand
CGATACAGCGCAGCATTCATTTCGATCATTACAGCTCTGACCCCATTTCCCCGACTATTACAGCTCTGACCCCATTTCTCCGACTATTACAGCTCTGACCCCATTTCTCCGACTATTACAGCTCTGACCCCATTTTCCGGCCCAAGATGAACGTCGCACCGCTCGGCCTCGCCGCCGCCCGCCTACCCGCGGGAGTTCCCGCGCAGCACGCGCAGGTGAGCTCGGGACAGTTTCTCACGGCGTGTCGCCTTGCCTGGGAACAGGGCGCACAGCTCGTCGCCCTGTGGGCGTCCGACGAGCGCGACCGGCGGCGTGGTTTCTGCGTGCGTGTCGCACTCGAAGACCGCGACGGCCTAACCGTCCTCGAGCACTGGCTGCCCGCCGAGGATTCGCGCTACCCCGACCTGACGCCGATCTTCCCGGCGGCCAACCGCATGCAGCGGACGACCTACGACCTGATGGGCATCGGCGCCGAGGCCGACGACCAGCGGCCATGGCTTTGGATGGCGAGCTGGCCGATCGACCGTTTTCCGTTGCGGCGCGACTTCGAGGCATCGCCCAAGTGGGAGCCCGGCCAGGAGGAATACGACTTCATCAAGGTCGAAGGCGATGGCGTCCACGAGATCCCGGTTGGGCCGGTGCACGCCGGCATCATCGAGCCCGGACATTTCCGTTTCCAAATCGTCGGTGAGAAGGTGCTGCGCCTCGAGGAGCGCCTGGGCTACACGCATAAGGGCGTCGAGAAGCGATTCGAGGCGCTGACGATGGTCGACGGCGCAAGGCTCGCGGGGCGAATCGCCGGTGACAGCACCGTCGCCTACGCCTGGGCCTACGCGCAGGCCGCCGAGAGCATCGCCGATATCGTTGCGCCGCCGCGAGCCGCGTGGCTGCGCGCCCTATGCCTCGAGCGCGAGCGCCTCGCCAATCACTTGGGCGATCTTGGCGCATTGGGCAACGACGGCGGCTTCGCCTTCGGTCTCGCGCAGTTCTCGAGGCTGCGTGAGGACGTGCTGCGCGCCAACCGGACCGCGTTCGGCCACCGAATGCTGATGGATGTCGTCGTTCCCGGCGGCGTCGCGCAAGACTTCGAGACCGCGCAGGCACTGGCGATGCGCGACCAGGCGAACCGAATGCGTGCCGAGATTCTTGAGCTTCGCGGCATCTACGACGAGCACGCCGGATTGCAGGATCGCTTCCGCAACTGCGGCGCAGTGAGTGCCGAGCTCGCGGCGAAGCTGGGCCTGCAGGGTCTGGCCGCAAGAGCAAGTGGAATCGCCCGCGATCTGCGCTGCGATTTCCCCTGCGCGCCTTATGACGGCCTGGCGGTGCGCATCGCCGGCAGCGCCAGCGGCGACGTCGCGGCGCGCGTCGCCGTCCGCTTCGACGAAACGCTGGAATCGCTGCGGCTGATCGACGCAATCGCCACGCGTCTGCTCGACCCCGCGCTTGCCGGCGATGTGCGCGCTCCGCTGCCTGACACACCTCCACAGCGGTTCGCAATCGGATACGTCGAAGGGTGGCGCGGGCCGGTGTTCATCGCCCTCGAATCGGGCCCGGGCGCGACGATTCGGCGCTGCCATCCGCAGGACCCGTCCTGGGCCAACTGGCCGGCGATCGAGCATGCCGTGATCGGCAACATCGTTCCTGATTTCCCGCTGATCAACAAATCGTTCAATCTTTCCTACAGCGGGCACGATCTGTAGCCGGGCGCCCTCCCGCAACCGCGCCCTGCGTCCGACACCGACTCCGACTCCGAACCCGAGCTCACCCGCCATGTACCACGTACTGCGACAGATCGCCCGAACCGGCATCAGGACCGAGCCGCCTCCCGAGCCCGCACCAGACGACGTCGTCGCGAGGCGGCTGCACGACGCCATCCTGCGGACGCTGGGGCACGCACTTACGATTCGCTACGTCGATGCCGGCTCGTGCAATGCCTGCGAGCTCGAGGCACAGGCACTGGGCAATCCGTACTACAACCTCGAGGGCCTCGGCATCCGCTTCGTCGCGAGCCCCCGCCATGCCGACGCGCTGATGGTCAGCGGCCCCGTCTCGAAGCACATGGCGATCGCATTGCGACGAACCTATGACGCGGCGCCCGAGCCCAAGCTCGTCATCGCTATCGGCGAGTGCGCCTGCGGGCGCGGCATCTACGCGGAGAACTACGCGACGCTCTCCCGGGTTTCGAGCGTGGTCCCGGTCGACGTCGAAATCCCGGGCTGTCCCCCATCGCCGACCGCCTTGTTGCAGGGCATACTCGCGGCCATCAGCGAATCCGGGTAATCCGGGTAATTGGGGTCAGAGCTGTAATAGTCGCGCCGGCGGGATAATTGGGGTCAGCGGGATAATTGGGGTCAGAGCCGTAATAGTCGCGCCGGCGCCGTGGCAAGCCGCCGTGTTGTCCAGGCGACTATTACGGCTCTGACCCCAATTATCCCGCTGACCCCAATTATCCCGCCGGCGCGACTATTACAGCTCTGACCCCAATTACCCTGATTACCCGGATTCGCTGAT
>DASYXO010000172.1:0-4529 GCA_035934825.1 Casimicrobiaceae bacterium | reverse complement strand
CCGGATCGGCTGCAAACGCATGACGCGGCAGCGCTGCGGCGACCAAGCCCGCCGTGCCGGTCGCCAGGAACGACCTTCGATTCACTTTCGGGAATGCAGCCATGTCGACATCCCTCCCTCTCCAGGTTGAGCGCGGCCTTTCAATTGAGCATGGGGCTCCAGTTCGACGCGGCATTCTAATACCCCTCGGGCCCGGGTGCGGCCCGGCGCGCCCGAATCGCATGGCGCCGGGGACGGGCTGTCGCGATGGGCGGCTGCTAGGCGCTGGCGGCGTCGAGCGTGCGGATCGCGTCGGCGTCGAGGGTGAGGCGTGTCGCGCTGATCAGCTCGTCGAGCTGCGCGACCGACGTGGCGCTCGCGATGGGCGCGGTGACGCCCGGCCGTGCCATCAGCCACGCGAGCGAAACCTGCACAGGAGTCGCCGCGAGGCGCGTCGCGACACGATCGAGCGCGGCGAGTATCCGAAGTCCCTTGGGATTCAGGTACTTCTTCATGCCTCCACCGCGTGGGCTCTTGCCGAAGTCGGCTTCGGAGCGATACTTGCCGGTGAGGAATCCCGCCGCGAGTGCGTAATATGGAATCACGGCGATGTCCTCGCGGATGCAGAGCTGCGCGAGCGGCCCCTCGAATATTTCACGGTCGTACAGGTTGTACAGCGGCTGCAGCGTCAGGTAGCGCGGCAACTCGTGCTTCGCGCTGACCTCCAGCGCCTGCTGCAAGCGCGCTGCCCCGAGGTTCGACGCACCGATCGCTCGCACCTTGCCCTGCTCGATCAGCCGCGCGTAGGCATCGAGCGTTTCCTCGAACGGCGTCGTCTCGTCGTCCCAGTGTGATTGGTAGAGGTCGATCGCATCGACCTGCAGGCGGCGCAGCGACCCCTCGGCCGCCTGCACGATGTAGTCCCTGCGCAGGCACCGGCGGCCGATGTCCTGCCCCGAGCCGACCTTGGTCGCGATGATGACGTCGTCGTGGCGGCCGCGCCGAGCGATCCAGCGCCCGATGACGGTCTCGGATTCGCCGCCCTTGTGCCCCGGGACCCAGTGCGAGTAGCTGTCTGCGGTATCGATCAGGTTGCATCCCGCATCGACGAATGTGTCGAGCAGGCGAAACGATGTCGCCTCGTCCGCGGTCCAGCCGAACACATTGCCGCCGAAGGCCAGCGGCGCGACCTGGAAGCCGCTGCGGCCGAGCTTACGTCGCTGCATTGCCAAGTCCTCTTCGCTGCGCCTCGTAGCGCGCCTTGTTCTCCTCGTTGAGCGGATAGAGGCCCGGCAGCGCGGCCCCCCTTGCCACCTCGCCCATGATCCACTGCTCGAGCAGCTCCTGCTCGGTGGCCAGCGACGCCACGTCCTCGATCATCGCCGCGGGGATCACGACGGCCCCGTCCTCGTCAGCGACGACGACGTCATCGGGGAACACCGCGACGCCCCCGCAACCGATCGGCTCCTGCCAGTCGACGAACGTGAGACCCGCCACCGACGGCGGCGCAGCCACTCCCTGGCACCAGACGGGCAGCCCTGAAGCGAGCACGCCTTCGACGTCGCGCAGGACGCCGTCGGTCACCAGGCCTGCGACGCCGCGCATGTTCATCCGCGCGCACAGGATGTCGCCGAAGATTCCGGCATCGGTCACCCCGCGCGCGTCGACGACGGCCACGCAGCCTGCGGGCATCGCCTCGATGGCGGCGCGCGTCGATATCGGCTTGGCCCACGATGCCGGTGTCGCGAGGTCCTCGCGCGCCGGAACGAAGCGCAAGGTGAACGCGCGACCGGCGATGCGCCCCTGCCCCGGGCGCAGCGGCCGCGTGCCGCGCATCCAGACATTGCGCAGCCCCTTCTTCAGCAGGACCGTCGTGAGCGTTCCTGTCGTGATGCCTTGCAGAGATTCGAGGATGTCGCGGTCTGCCATGTCCAGGTCTCCGTCGGGCCGGCCGTCGATGCCGCCGCCAGCGCGCAGCGCCATTGTAGAATGGGCGCCGGTTGCCGCCGATAAAATCGAGGGAGACCGCAATGACTGCCTTCAACGTCGTACGTTTCCGCGTCAAGCCCGGCCAGGAAGCGCGCTTTCTGGCCGCGCACCGCAAGGCCCGTGGCAGCTTCGCGGGCTTCCGCGGGGGTGCCCTGATCAAGACGGGGGATCGCTCCTACTGCATGATCGCCGGCTGGGACGCTTTCGACAGCCTGGTCGCCGCCAGGCCCAGGATGATCGCGATTCTCGACACCTTCCGCGACTGCCTCGAAGATCTCGGCGGTGGCCTCGGTGTCACCGATCCCGTATCGGGCGAGACCGTCGTCGAAATGCCGGCGCTGCGCTAGCGAGCCTGGTCGGCTTCCCCCGGCGCAGGGAAGATGGTTCCCGGGACGGCCGCCGCGCATGCAGCGGTCGATTCCGGCCGGCGCCAGGCTACGCGCGCGGAGCCCCCGCGGGGAATCCTTCGACCAGTTCCGCCAGGCGACCCTTGGCGTCCGCGAGGATCGAAATGCCGTCGCCGACGAGCAGCACGTCGAAATCGAGGTCCAGCAGCGCCGCGACGCTACGGTGCAGGCGCGGCGGGTCGTCCATGACCTTCTCGCGCAACAGCGCACAGCGTCCGGGCGGGTTGCCGATCACCGCATCGCCGACGATCAGGATGCGCCGCTCGGGCCAATGCAACGCGACCTCGCCCGGTGATTTTCCCGCGGCCGCCACGACGGCGAATGGGCCTGCCTTTGTGCCGACCTCGAGGTATCCGTCGACGTCGGCTCCCTGGCTGCGGGCGTGCGCCGCGTCGTCGCGGTGAATGAGCGTCCGTGCGCCCGTGCGCGAGCGCAGGACGTTGGCCGCGCGGGCATGGTTGCGGTTGGTCAGCAGGATCGTCGCCACGCCCGCCGCGACGATCTCGTCCAGGTCCGGGGCCGGGGGCTGCACCGGGTCGATGCAGAGATTGCCTGCAGAATGGCGGATGAAATGGCCGTTGAAGTTGTAGCCATGGGGCTCGGAAAACCACGGCCACGTGAAGACGTCGGGAACAATTTCCTGCATCGCGGACTCCTCGTCTCATCAGGGCGCGAGCGCGGGTACCTGCGTCCGTCTTTCGCGCCCTCGGCGTAGACATGCATCCTCGCATAGCATAGCCCGATGCGCCCTCCGCTGACCCAGCGCGACATCCTGCTCGTCGTCGACGTGCAGAACGATTTCCTGCCCGGGGGTGCACTGGCGGTACCGGATGCCGACGCGATCGTTCCGCTGGTCAACCGGCTTGCCGGCGGGTTCGGGCACGTGGTCCTGACGCAGGACTGGCACGCCCCCGGCCACAGTTCGTTCGCATCGTCCCACCCGGGCCGGTCGCCGTTCGAGACCCTCGAGCTGCCTTACGGTCCCCAGGTGCTGTGGCCGGACCATTGCGTCCAGGGTACCGCTGGCGCCGCGTTCGCGCCTGCGCTCGACGTTCCGCAGGCCGAACTCGTAGTGCGCAAGGGTTACCGCCGCGACATCGACAGCTACTCGGCATTCTGCGAAGCTGACCGGGTCACGCCGACGGGGCTCGCCGGTTACCTGCGCGAGCGCGGTTTCAGCCGCGTGCATCTCGCGGGGCTGGCCACCGATTTCTGCGTCGCCTGGTCGGCGATCGATGCGCGCCGCTACGGTTTCGAAGCGGTCGTGATCGGGGACGCCTGCCGCGCCATCGACATCGGGGGCTCGCTGGCCGCTGCGTGGAAGTCGATGCGCGAGGCGGGGGTCGGCGAGGTCAGCGTCTCGCAGTTGTCCCCCTGAGCGTGCGGGGCAACCCTCAGCCCGGGCGCTCCGCCCGTCCCGAGCCGCGGGCCTCGGGCGGGCCCGGAATCCGGTCGCGCACCGCCGACGTCCGCGCGGCGAGGTATCTCCTGAGCATTGCCACGGTTGGCGGGCTGTCCCAGTCGGCGCCTCCGGTATAGCGGCCGATCTCGCGACCCTGCCGGTCGATCAGCAAGGTCGTCGGAAAGGCCGTGAGCGCAAGATCGTTGCGGACCGCCGTCGTGGGGTCGACGTAGACCTTCAGCGCCTTCACGTCGATCTCGTCGAAGAAGCTTTCGACCGCGGCGCGCCCGCCTTTGTCGATGGACAGCGCCACGACTTCGAACGCCGGGCCGCCGAGCCGTGCCTGCAGGCGCTCGAGCGTGGGCATCTCGCGCCTGCACGGCGGGCACCACGTCGCCCAGACATTGAGCAGGATCAGCTTGCCTCGGAACTGCTCCAGGCGCCGCACGGCGCCCCGGTCGTCGATGAACGCCAGGTTCGGCACCCGACGCGGCGTGCGGTCGGTCATCGAGGCGAACGGGTTCTCGTCGAGGGCATGGCGCCATCCAGCGGGCGCGGCACCGGCAACCGCGCCCTGCGCCCCGGCCGTGGGACCGGCGAACGCCAGCGCCATCAGCGTCATCGCGGCAACGAAGCGCAATCGCCGTGTCCTGGCATCGCAATCGCGTTCGAATGTCGTCATACGCAGCGTTTCGCGCCTTCGTCTTCGAGGTTCCCGGACGTAGCCCCCCGATTCGTCCGGGGCAGCTCCC
>DASYXO010000156.1:0-6994 GCA_035934825.1 Casimicrobiaceae bacterium | reverse complement strand
TTCGTTGCGAATCGAGCTTTTTTGTAAGTGCTTGTATTGCCGAAGCTAGTGGTGGGCGGTACAAGGATCGAACTTGTGACACCTGCCGTGTGAAGGCAGTGCTCTACCGCTGAGCTAACCGCCCCGCGAACCCAGACAGGAGCCGCGATTTAACCACAGTCGGGGGGGCCAGTTCAAACCCGACACACGTCAGTCCGAGGCTTTTCCGATCCACGCGCGCACCAAATGAGTGCGCGTGCCCGGAAATCGCCCAGGCCGAGACGGGGGCTCTGCCCGGTGCGCGCGCGCCCACCCATTGTTTTCAATGGCCTAGCGGTCATGGTCTGCGGGTTGCTTGGTTCCGGGAGGCGCATTGCGCGAAATGCCATGGCGATCCTGCCCTACGACGAAATGCGTGTCCCCGGCGGCAGCGTCCGGCCGCACTACCGTTCGTTCGCCGACTGGCTGGAGCGCACGCCGTCCGAGCACATCGCGCACAAGCGCGAGGAGGCGGAGCGCGCATTTCACCGTGTCGGCATCACGTTCGCGGTGTACGGCGAGGACGCAGGCACCGAACGCCTGATCCCGTTCGACCTGGTGCCGCGGATCATTCCCGCCAACGAATGGCGCCGGCTCGAAGCCGGCCTCGTCCAGCGCGTGCGTGCGCTCAACCTGTTCCTTGCCGACATCTACCATGCGCAGGCGATCCTGCGCGCCGGCGTCATCCCCGCCGAGCGCGTGCTCGGCAATGCGCAGTACCGGCCCGAGATGGTGGGCGTCGATCTCCCCGGCGCCGTCTACGCGCAGGTCGCGGGCGTCGACGTCGTGCGCGCCGGCGCAGGCGAGTACTACGTCCTCGAGGACAACCTGCGGGTTCCGTCCGGCGTCTCGTACATGCTCGAGAACCGAAAGATGATGATGCGGCTGTTTCCCGAGCACTTCGCGACGCGCTCGATCCGGCCGATCCATCACTATCCCGACCTGCTGCTGGAGAACCTTCGCGCCGTGGCGCCGGCGACAGAGCGCCCGACGGTCGCCGTGCTGACGCCGGGAGCCTACAACTCCGCCTATTTCGAGCACGCGTTCCTGGCGCAGCAGATGGGAGTCGAGCTGGTTGAGGGGCAGGACCTGTTCGTCCAGAACGATACTGTCTTCATGCGCACGACCCACGGCCCGCAGCGTGTGCACGTCCTGTACCGACGTGTCGACGACGACTTCCTGGATCCGCTCGCGTTCCGGCCCGACTCGACGCTGGGGGTCCCCGGACTCTTCGCCGCCTATCGCGCGGGCCGCGTCGCGCTCGCCAACGCGATTGGCACCGGCGTCGCCGACGACAAGTCCATCTACCCGTTCGTTCCGGACATGATCCGCTACTACCTCGGCGAGGACCCGCTGCTGAACAACGTGCCCACCTATATGCTCTACCGGCGGCAGGACCTCGACTACGCGCTGGCCCACCTGCCCGAGCTGGTGGTGAAGGAGGTCCATGGCGCCGGGGGCTACGGGATGCTGATCGGGCCCGCGGCGTCGCGTTCCGAGATCGAGGCGTTTCGCGCCAGGATCATCGCGGCGCCCGAGAAATACATCGCCCAGCCGACGCTCGCCCTGTCGACCTGTCCAACCTTCGTCGCAGCCGGCATCGCGCCACGGCACATCGATCTGCGTCCTTATCTGCTGTCGGGCGCCGACGTGGACCTGGTGCCGGGGGGACTCACCCGCGTCGCGTTGCGCGAAGGATCGCTGGTGGTGAATTCGTCGCAGGGCGGAGGCACCAAGGACACCTGGGTGCTCGCCGAGTAGCGGGGGTATCGGATGCTTTGCCGAACCGCCAACGAGCTGTACTGGATGTCGCGCCACATCGAGCGCGCGGAGAACACGGCACGGCTGCTCGATGTCACCTATCGCACGTCGCTGCTGCCCTACGATGCGCGCGAGCCCGGAATGGCCTGGGCCGAGCCGTGGGCGGTTCCGCTGGTCACGTCGGGGCTCGCCAGCGCGTACTACCGACGCTATCCGGAGCTGTCGGGGGAGAACGTCCTGCGGTACATGATCCTGGATCCGGGCAATCCCTCGTCGATCCTGTGCTGCATGCGTGCGGCGCGCGAAGCAGCACGGTCGGTGCGCGGCGCTATCACGTCGGAAATGTACGAGGACCTGAACTCGGCCTGGCTCGAAATGCGGGCCTGCGATTTCGACGGCATCCAGTCGCGCGGCGTCTCCGATTTCCTCGACTGGGTGAAGATGCGTTCGCACCTGTTCCGCGGCGTCACTGTCGGCACGCTGCTGCGCGACGAGGCGTTTCATTTCCTGCGCCTCGGGACCCACATCGAGCGCGCCGACAACACGGCGCGGATCCTCGACACCAAGTACCATATCCTGCTGCCATCGTCGGCCGACGTTGGAGGCGCCGTCGACTATTACCAGTGGCTGTCGCTGCTGACGTCGCTATCAGGCTTCGAGTCCTATCGAAAGATCTACAGTGACGTCATCACGCCCTATCGCGTCGCCGAGCTCCTGGTCCTGCGCGAGGACATGCCGCGCTCGCTGCACAGCTGCATGACCCTCATCTTCCAGACGCTCGAGGTCCTGTGCGACAGTGAGCAAAGCGAGCCGTGCCGCCAGGCGGGGGAGCTCCGCGCCCGCCTGCATTACGGTCGCGCCGACGACATCATCCGGCTCGGCCTGCACGAGTACCTGGTCGATTTCCTCCAGCGCATCGCGGCATTGGGGGACGAGATCAGCCGCGCGTTCCTCGTCCCGGCCGTCTGACGCCGGCCCGCGTTTCGTCGCGGATTCTGTAGAATCCATCGCTTTTTCGCGCACCCGATGCCATGACCTATTGCGTAGCGATGGCGCTCGACGCCGGACTCATCTTCGCCTCCGATTCGCGGACCAACGCGGGGGTCGACCAGATCGCCCGCTTCTCGAAGATGCGCGTCTTCCACCGGCCCGGGGACCGCCTGATCGTGATGCTGTCGTCGGGGAACCTGTCGATCACCCAGAACGCGATCAACATGCTCGAGCAGCGGCTGCGCAGCGTCGACCGGGCGCCGAACCTGTGGAACGTCGAGTCGATGTTCGACGTCGCCGGGCTGCTCGGCGATGCCCTGCGCGAAGTGAAGACGCGCGACGGGCCGTACCTGATGCAGAACAACATCGATGCCTCGGCCAATTTCATCGTCGGTGGCCAGATCCGGGGCGAGCCCCATCGGCTGTTCGACGTCTACAGCGAGGGCAATTTCATCGAGGCGACGGCCGACACCTGCTATTTCCAGACCGGCGAGTCCAAATATGGAAAGCCGGTGATCGACCGCGTCGTCACGCAGCACACTTCGCTGACCGACGCCGTGAAGTGCACGATGGTGTCCTTCGATTCGACGATGCGCTCGAACATCTCGGTCGGCCTGCCGATCGACCTGCTGGTCTACGAGGCCGACTCGCTGCAGATCAGGCTGCAGCGCCGGATCGACGAGGCCGACCCCTACTTCCAGATGGTGCACACGCAGTGGGGCGAAGGGCTGCGCCGCGTGTTCGCGCAGCTCCCGGATCCCGACTGGACCTGATGGCGCGATGGCCGTTCGGATTGCCCTGCTGCATCGCACCATCTATCGCTTCGATCGTCCGGTCGAACTGTCGCCGCACGAAGTCCGGCTGCGCCCGGCGCCGCATTGCAGGACGCCGGTGCTTGGCTATTCATTGACGGTTGAACCAGCGAAGCATTTCCTCAACTGGCAGCAGGACCCTTACGGCAACTGGATCGCGCGGCTGGTCTTTCCCGAGCGTGCGGACCGGCTCTCGATCACGGTCGACCTGACGGCCGATCTGACCGTCATCAACCCCTTCGACTTCTTTGTCGATCCCTCGGCCGAGCGCTACCCGTTGGTCTATGCACCAGGACTTGCACGCGAGCTCGCCCCGTTCCTCGAAGCCGCGCCGCCGACACCGCGGCTTCGCGCCTGGATCGATGCGTTTCGCACGACGATTCGCGCCGATGAGTCCACGGTCGACCTGCTGGTGCGCCTGAACCGGGAGGTCCGCAGCGACATCCGCTACCTTGTGCGCATGGAGCCGGGCGTGCAGACGCCGGACGAGACGCTGGCGCGCGGCTGCGGATCCTGCCGCGATTCGGGTTGGCTGCTGGTCCAGGTGCTGCGCCACCTCGGCATCGCTGCGCGCTTCGCGTCCGGCTACCTGATCCAGCTCGTGGCCGACGTGAAGCCCCTGGACGGCCCCGCGGGCCCCGACCGCGATTTCACCGACCTGCACGCCTGGGCCGAAGCCTTCATGCCCGGTGCCGGCTGGATCGGCCTCGACCCGACGTCGGGGCTGCTCGCGGGGGAGGGACACCTGCCTCTCGCGTGCACCGCGGAACCGGGCAGTGCCGCGCCGGTCATCGGCTATACGGACCCGTGCGAATCGACGTTCGATTTCTCGATGCAGGTGACGCGCATCCACGAGGATCCGCGCGTCACCCGGCCGTATTCGCCAGCGCAATGGAAGGCCATCGATGCACTCGGTGAGCGCGTCGACGCCGACCTCGTCGCGCAGGACGTGCGCCTGACCCAGGGCGGCGAGCCGACCTTCGTGTCCATCGACGACATGGATGGCGCCGAATGGAACCACGAGGCGTTGTCGCCGGGAAAGCGCGTGCTGGCCGAGCGACTGCAGCGGCGACTCAAGCAGCGCTTCGCGCCCGGGGGTCTGCTGCACCAGGGGCAGGGCAAGTGGTACCCGGGCGAGCCGCTGCCGAGATGGGCGCTCGGCATCTACTGGCGCAGGGACGGCGAGCCGCTGTGGCGCGACGAACGGTGGATCGCCGATACGACGTCGCCTGGAAGCTCGACGCTCGATCAGGCGCGTCAACTCGCGAGGCGCCTCGCCTTGGCGCTGGCGCTTCCGCCGGAATCCGTGATCACGGCGCACGAAGATGTGCCGAAGCTGCTGCAGGACGAGCTACGCCTGCCGATCAACGTCGATCCGTTCGCGGCCGACATGACGCAACCTGGGGAGCGCGCGCGACTTGCGCGCCTGCTCGCGGCAGGCCTCGACACGCCGGTGGGCTTCGTGTTGCCGCTCAAGGCGGAGCTCCTGCACGTCGCCGGGGCGCAGTCCGTCGAATGGAGCACCAGCCCGTGGCCGCTGCGCCGGGAACGCCTCTACGCGCTGCCCGGCGATTCGCCGCTGGGCCTGCGGCTGCCGCTGGCGGCGCTGCCCGACGTCCTTGCGGAGGAGGTCGAGCACGAGCCTGCGATCGATCCCTTCGCGCCGCTGGGACCATTGCCGGGGCCGATCGCGCCCGGTGCCGGCCGCACCCGCGGAGCCACCCCGCGCGAGGTCATCAAGACCGCGCTGACCGTCGAGTTGCGTGATGGTCATGTCCGTGTATTCCTGCCTCCTTTGCAGCGCATCGAAGCCTGCCTGCAGCTGCTGACGGCGTTGGAGGACACCGCGCAGGCCATGGCGCTGCCATTGGTCGTCGAGGGCTATCCGCCACCACGCGACGCGCGGATCGCGACCCTGGCGGTGACGCCGGATCCGGGCGTGATCGAGGTCAACGTCCACCCGGCCGCGTCGTGGCGCGAGCTGGTCGCCACCACCGAGACCCTCTACGCGGAGGCACGCCAGACGCGGCTCGGCGCCGAGAAGTTCATGCTCGACGGCCGGCACACGGGGACCGGCGGCGGCAATCATGTGACGCTGGGTGGCGCGACGCCGGCCGACAGTCCGTTGCTCCGCCGGCCGGACCTGCTGAAGAGCCTGGTCACCTACTGGCAAAACCATCCCGGGCTGTCCTATCTGTTTTCGGGAAGCTTCATCGGACCGACCTCGCAGGCGCCACGCGTCGACGAAGCGCGCGACGACCGCCTCTACGAACTGGAGATCGCGTTCCAGCAGCTGACGCGCATGCGCCGCGGCAGCGAAGGCGATGCGCTCCCCTGGCTCACCGACCGACTGCTGCGCAACCTGCTGACCGACCTCACCGGCAATACCCATCGCGCCGAATTCTCGATCGACAAGCTCTACTCGCCCGACGGCCCCGCGGGCAGGCTCGGCCTGCTCGAGTTTCGCGCCTTCGAGATGCCGCCCCACCCGCAGATGAGCGCGGTGCAGATGCTCCTGCTGCGCGCCCTGGTCGCGCGATTCTGGCGCGAGCCGTATGCGGGCGGGCTGGTGCGCTGGGGCACGGCGCTGCACGACCGCTGGCTGCTGCCTCATTTCGTCGCTGCGGACATCCGCGACGTGGTCGCCGATCTCGACCGCTGCGGCTACGCGTTCTCGCCGCCATGGTTCGATCCGTTCCTCGAGTTCCGCTTCCCGCGCTTCGGCAGCGTCGACTATGCCGGCGTCACGATCGAGCTGCGCCAGGCGATCGAGCCCTGGCATGTGCTGGGCGAGGAGGTGAGCGGAACCGGAACGGCGCGCTACGTCGATTCGTCGGTCGAGCGCTTGCAGGTGCGCGTGGTCGGCATGGCCTCCGAGCGGCACGCGGTGACCTGCAACGCCCGCGCGTTGCCCCTGACCCCGACCGGGGTGCCCGGGGAATTCGTCGCGGGTCTGCGCTTTCGCGCCTGGAGCCCAGCTTCGGCGCTGCATCCCACGATCGGCGTGCAGGCACCGCTGACCTTCGATCTGGTCGATCGGTGGGCGCAGCGCGCACTGGGGGGGTGCACCTACCACGTCGCGCACCCGGGCGGGCGCAATTACGACACGTTCCCCGTCAACGCGAACGAAGCCGAAGCGCGCCGCGTCGCCCGATTCTGGGCGCACGGCCATTCGCCAGCTCCCGTGAGCGTTCACCCCGAACCCCCCAACCCGGCGACCCCCACGACCCTTGACCTGCGCTGGATGCCCTGAAATTGGGGTCAGAGCTGCATGAAATTGGGGTCAGAGCTGTAATACTTCCGTATGTAAACGGGGTCAGGGCGGCCATGTTTCCGATCCTACCGGGAGTTGCAGGCGCCAAATGCCGAAGCAAACATGGCCGCCCTGACCCCGATTACATACGGAAGTATTA
>DASYXO010000153.1:0-2843 GCA_035934825.1 Casimicrobiaceae bacterium | reverse complement strand
CGGGGCCGTTCGCCATGACCAGAAACTCGTCCGCTTTCGGGGCAGTTTCGTATGCAACCACGCTGTCTTTCGGAATGCCGGTGCCATAGAGCTTGGTGCCCAATGCGCTCAGGCCGCCGACGACCACTGCGCCTTCGATGGCGGACCCTACCATGGCGGCAGCATATCCGAGCACGTCAACATGCCCGACAACGGGAATGAACATGAACACCCCGCCAAAGAGCCGACCCCACAGCTTTCCCCGGAATGCGCCGCGCTTCCAACAGAACATTCTCCGATCGCCTGCGTTGCAGAACTCCCCGCGACCTTTTCGTCGGTTTGGCCGCCCTTGCCAACGACGCTGAGAAGCTTCATGTCAATCTTGGCGTCGGCCAACTTCTCGACTGCGCACCGCATGGTCACCGCAGCGCTGCTTCT
Source organism: Casimicrobiaceae bacterium (assembly GCA_035934825.1). Classification (GTDB taxonomy): domain Bacteria; phylum Pseudomonadota; class Gammaproteobacteria; order Burkholderiales; family Casimicrobiaceae; genus VBCG01. The sequence continues at coordinate 2,426 of DASYXO010000153.1, read as the reverse complement.
GCGGTCGCATGGCCCGGCGCCGCTCGCTCGAGTGGACATCGTTGGCAGTGCCGAGTTCATTGTCGCGGGCGTCGCGCGCGACGACGCGCCGCAATGCACGACGACGCAGTCTGGTCGTGCCCGCGCCGGCGCTGACGCCGGTGCCGAAGTAGGCTCACCAGAGGCAGCGCCTTGCAGCGGGTCCATGGTTCCTCTACGATCGAAGCGTGAACGACGGCCCCAATATCGCGCGCATCGTCGCGCCGCGCGTGGCGCAGCTCATGCGCTAGCGCGCCGATGTACGACCTTCGCACCGCGTCGCCCGCCGATATTCCGGCGCTCCAGGCACTCATTGCCCGCTCCGGCGTGGCGCTCAGCGTCGGTTACTACACCCCCGACCAGGCGCAGGCCATCACGCGGCACGTCTTCGGCGTCGACAGCCAGTTGATCGCCGATCGCACGTATTTCGTGATCGAGCATTCCGATGCGATCGTCGCCTGCGGTGGCTGGAGCAGGCGTCGCACGCTCTTCGGCGGCGACACTGCGAAGCAGGGGCCCGATCCGCTGCTCGATCCTGCGGTCGACCCGGCGCGCATCCGGGCGTTCTTCGTCGAGCCGGCGATGGTGCGCCGCGGCCTGGGGCGCAGTCTGATGGATCGGTGCTTCCGTGAGGCGAGGGCCGCGGGCTTTCGCAGGCTCGAACTCGTGTCGACCCTGCCAGGCGAGCCTCTCTATGCGGCGTCGGGCTTCGAGGTGACCGAGCGCTTCGAGCTTTCGCTGCCGGGACCCATCCGCGTGCCCGTCGCGCGGATGTTCCGGCACATCGCAGGCGACCTCCCGCCGCACGGCGACGAAGGTCGTTCGCGCCCAGACGGCGCTCCACCGAGCGACGCCGATGCCGCTTTGAGCGGCGGCGATACCCGCCCGGGCCGCGGCGCCTGACGCGCGAATGCTCCTCGGGATCGCCGCTGCTGCCGTCCTCGCCCTGCACCTGGCCTTCATTGTCTTCGCGCTCGTCGGCGCCGTTCTCGCGGCGCGCTGGCGCTGGCTGCCGCTCGTTCATCTGCCGGCTGCCGCGTGGGGTTTCTTCATCGAGATCAGCGGCAAGGTGTGCCCGCTCACCTATCTCGAGAACGACCTGCGCCAGCGCGCCGGGCAGGCCGGCTATCGCGAGAGCTTCATCGAGCACTACCTGCTGAACGTGATCTACCCGTCCGGATTGACCCGCGAGGTTCAATTCGCCTTGGCGGGCGTCGTACTTGTCGTCAACGCGGCCATCTATACTTGGCTGATGTTTCGCGGCACGTCCGCCGCGAGGCCCAGACGTTCCGGATGAACATCCAGCGACTCTCGCCGCCGCAGGCTTCCGCCTACCGAGTGCTGATGCTCGAGGCCTACGCCGCCCACCCGGACGCGTTCACGTCGAGCGTCGCCGAGCGCGCGGCGCTGCCGTTGTCGTGGTGGGAAGCGCGACTTGCGGACGGACCGGCGCCCCGGGAGGTGGTCCTCGGCGCGACGGACGGCGCGTCGCTGCTGGGGGTCGCCGGGCTGTCGTTCGAAGCCCGCGAGAAAGCCCGCCACAAGGCGACGCTGTTCGGCATGTACGTTCCGGCCGCAATGCGCGGGAGAGGCCTGGGACGCGGCCTCGCGGTACATGCGCTGGACTACGCGCGAGCGCGGCCGGGCGTGAGGGTCGTCCAGTTGACGGTGACTTCCGGCAACGTTGCTGCGCAGACGCTCTACGAACGCTGCGGGTTCGTCACGTTCGGAATCGAGCCGCTCGCCGTCGCGGTCGATGGCGGCTTCGTATCCAAGCGGCACATGTGGTGCGACCTTCGCGCCGCCGGCGAATCGACGAGGAGAACCTGATGGGGCGGCGATATTCCGAGCTTTCCGCGCGGCATGTCGAGTTCATCGCCAGGCAGCGCATCTTGCTCGTCGGGACGCCGCCGGCCGTCCATCTGGATGACCATGCGGACGGCCGCGACGCGCCCGGGTCGCACTGGGCTCGGAGCACTTTCCATGATCGAGCGTGAGCGCCTGCGGCTCCTGAATGACGCACCCGAGGTACCGGGCGACCATGTCCTTTACTGGATGCAGCAGTCGCAGCGCGCGGCTTTCAACCCCGCGCTGGAATGGGCGGTCGCCAACGCCAACCGCCTGCGCCTGCCGGTCGTCGTCGGCTTCGGGCTCACCGACGGCTATCCGGAAGCGAACGCGCGCCACTACGCATTCATGCTCGAAGGATTGCGCGAGGTCGAAGCCTCGCTCGCGGAGCGCGGCATCGCGTTCGTCATGCGCCGCGGGCCGCCGGATTCCGTCGCCATCGAGCTCGCGCGACGTGCCGCGCTGGTCGTCTGCGATCGCGGTTACCTGCGCCACCAGAAGGCGTGGCGCTCGCGTGTGGCGAAGTCCGCCGGCCGGCGGGTGGTGCAGGTCGAAGGCGA
>DASYXO010000130.1:0-2943 GCA_035934825.1 Casimicrobiaceae bacterium | reverse complement strand
GCGCGGCCTCGATCGGAATCCGCGGGCCGCCCGGCGGCAACCCCCGCGGCGCCGCGCGCCAGGCTCACAGCTCGCCTGTCAGCAGCGCCCGGGACACCGCGCGCTTAAGCCCGGCGATGGACGCGGTCGGTGCGAGATGCTTCGGGCAGCGCTCGGTGCAACTCGCCTGCGAATGACAGGCGTGACACCCGGCATCGCCTGCCACCGCGGCGAGACGTTGGCGATTACCGCCGTCGCGCACGTCGTTCACCAGCGTCCATGCGCGATTGAGGGCGGCAGGCCCGAGATAGTCGGGTCGCCAGGCGACGATGTCGCAGGATGCATGGCAAATGCCGCAACCGATGCATTCGATCGCAGCGTCGGCGGCGCGGCGCTCGCGGCTTGCCGGCAGCACTCGCGCCATCGGGTCCTTGCGGGTCGTCGTCGGCATCAGTCGGCCCCGCGCTGCGGCCCACTTGTCGAAGAATTCGCGCATGTCGCAGACCAGGTCGCGAATCACAGGAAGGTTCGACAGCGGCCTCAATTCGAGACCCTCGCCGGCGGCGACGCGATCGACGTGGGTGCGGCAGGTCCAGCGCGCAACGCCGTTGACGGTCATCGCACAGGAACCGCACATGCCGACGCGACATGCGTAGCGATATGCGAGCGTCGGATCGAGGTTGCGCTGGATCCAGGTGACGACATCGAGCACGGTCTGGCTCGCCTCGCGTGGCACGCGATAGCGCACGAGCCGGCCTTGGGCATCGCCTCGCCAGACATCGACGTCGATCGACGAGGAGACGAGCGGCGTCCTTTCGGGCGCCCGCTCGCGGTGTGGGTCCCCCGCCTGTGCCGTTCCGGCCGTCATCCTGAACCTGGGTTCAAGATCGGTCGCCTGCCGGGACCATCAGGCGCTTCCGCGTGGGAGCGCACACCAGTCCGCATGGGGCAACGGCAACCTCGCTACGAGAGCATTGGTCCAAAGAACGTATGGCCGACACGAACACCGCAGGGGATTGAAGCCGAATCGCCGGGAAAACGGGCTAGAACAGCTTTTCCTGGCCTGCAAGCGCCTCGTCGATCGCCGCCTGCATTGCGCGGATTCTACGCCGCGCCGCGTCATCGTCAACCGCTCCGCCCGCCGCGGCGAGCCTCGCCGCGGCCGCTGCGCGCGGGGCACCCGACGACGCTGATCGGCGCGCCCGCAGCAGCTCGTGCGCGATGTTGAGCGCCGCCATCACGGCGATGCGCTCGCTGCCGGTCACCTTGCCCGCGTCGCGAATCTCGCGCATTCGGCGATCGAGGAACGTCACGGCCTCGCCCAGCTCCTCGCGCTCGTCCTCCCTGCACGCGATCTTGAGATCGCGCCCGAGAATGGACACGCTGAGCGTGACCGTCTGCGTAGGATCGCCGGCGCCGGTGCTCATCGGCCCCCCTCGCTTGCGTCCTGCGCCACCGCGCTGCCCCCGGAGGAGGAGTACTCGCGCCCTGGGTCGGCGGTGTTCATTCCACGGGCATCCTCGAGATCAGCGTGTCGAGCCTGGAACTCGCCTGAGACATGCGCAGGGCCAGATCGCGATTTTTTTCCTGCGCCGCAGCGAGCTCGCGCCGCAGCGCCTCGTTGGCCTCGCGCAGCACGCGCGCCTGCGCGATCAGCGATTCGACGCGTTCTTCCAGTGCGGCGAGCTCGATATCCATGGCGTGGGGGAACTATAGGCGGCGCGTCGCGGGCGCGTCAACCGCCGTCACGGGGTGCGCAAACGCCGCGGGAGCGCGGGGACTCCGCTTTGTCCTCCATCAGCGCGCAGACTCGCCGGCGGGGCCCGTATCGAGCGCAACGTAGCTCACCGACAGCACTTCGAGATCTTCGACGCCGCCCGGCGTTCTCAGCGTGACCGTATCGCCCTCGCGCGCCTTCAGGAGCGCGCAGGCCATCGGCGAGATCCAGCTGATGTAGCCACGGCCCGCGTCGATCTCGTCGGCGCCCACGATGCTGACGCTGCGCTCTGCGCCACGGGCGTCGCGGACCTTTACCGTCGCTCCGAAGAACACCCGCGATCCTGCATCGTCGTCGCGACGCGCCGCGGGATCGACGACCTCGGCCTGGTCCAGCCGGCGAACCAGGAAGCGGATCCTGCGATCGATCTCGCGCAGGCGCTTCTTACCATAGATGTAGTCGCCGTTCTCAGACCGGTCGCCGTTGCCGGCCGCCCACGCAACGGTCGCGACCAACTCGGGTCGTTCCCGCGACACGAGCGCATCGAGCTCGCGCCGCATCCGCGAGAAACCTCCCGGGGTCATGTAGTTGCGTGCGCCGGCGGGCAGCGGCGATGCGTCTTCCGGTGCGTCTTCCGCGTCGTCGGGCGCTTCCTGCTCGGTGGTGAAAGCCTTGCTCATGCGTCGATCCCGGGTCGCCGCGGATGCCGCCCGCGACGAAAAGCCATGCCATGCAGCCTGCACCCCGCTGCACCCGCGAATTATAGGCCGTCGCGCTTCGACTGGCCGTCGCGCTTCGGCCGCTGCGCCCGGGCAAGCGCTGCGCACAGACTCGCCATGCCGTCGACGAAGCGCGGTCCGGGCCGGTGCAGCAGGTTCGCATCGACGACGAACAGGTTGTGCAGGCGCACTGCGGCGAGCGCTTTCCACCTGCGCCATCGATCGAGCCAGGCCGGACGCACGGCGCCGTCGGTCCCGGCGACGATCACCTGCGGATCTGCCGCAAGCACCGCCTCGACGCTCACCTGCAGGGCGGGCACCGGCTGCGTGCCGAACACGTTGGTTCCGCCGCATCGCTCGATCGCCTGGGTGACCAGCTGCTCCCCGCCGAGAGTGTAGATGGGAGCGTCGTAAACCTGGTAGAAGACGCGCAGCCGCAGCGAGCCCCTGGCCGATCGCGCCAGCGCGTCGACTTTTGCGCGAAACCGCGCCGCGGCCGCAGCGGCGCCCGGCTGGGTTCCGGCGAGG
>DASYXO010000111.1:0-5175 GCA_035934825.1 Casimicrobiaceae bacterium | reverse complement strand
ATCAGCGGCACGTCGGGGTAGTCGGAGATGATCTCGGCGACCGCGACGACGTTCTCGACACTGCCGAGCACGCCGATCTTGAACGCGTCGACCGGCATGTCTTCCAGCAGCGCACGCGCCTGGTCGGCGACCCAGTCGGCGTCGACCGGCATCACGCCCTCGACGCCCAGCGTGTCCTGCACGGTCAGCGCGGTGATCACCGACAGCGGGTGGCAGCCCATGCTCGCCAGGGTCAGCAGATCGGCCTGCACGCCGGCGCCTCCGGAGGGATCGGACGCGGCGAACGTAAGGACAATCGGAGGAAACGGGGAACCTGAATCGGCGGGCATCCTGGACGCGGCGATGCAGCGGACGGCCGCGAGGTCGGTGGGATTGCTACACTTGCGCATTCTACTCCACGCGCAAGACCCGGCTTTCACGCAATGAAAAAGTACATGTGCCTGATCTGCGGCTACATCTACGATGAAGCCGCAGGCGCCCCCGACGAGGGCATATCTCCCGGAACCCGATGGGAAGACGTGCCCCCCAACTGGACCTGTCCCGAATGCGGCGCCCGCAAGGAGGACTTCGAGATGATCGAGCTTTGACGATGCGCATCCTCCATACGATGCTTCGCGTCGGCGATCTCACGCGGTCGATCGACTTCTACACCCGTGTGCTGGGCATGCAGGTGCTGCGCACGACCGATCGCCCCGACCAGAAATACACGCTGGCATTCGTCGGGTACGGCGACGAGCGCTCGCAGGCGGTGCTCGAGCTGACCTACAACTACGGCGTCGATCGTTACGAGCTCGGCAATGCCTACGGCCACATCGCGATCCAGGTCGACGATGCGAAGGCCGCCTGCGACGCCGTGCGCGCCGCGGCCGGACGCTTCGGCGGTTCGGTGACGCGTGACGCAGGCCCGGTCAAGGGTGGAACGACGGTGATCGCATTCGTGCAGGATCCTGACGGCTACAAGATCGAGCTGATCGAGCGTCGCCCCGGCTGACGCAATCAGGCGTCAGCCCCCATAGCCCGGCGTGCCCCGCGCCGCCGTCACCTCGTCGTAGGCACGTTCCAGCAACCGCTCGAAATCGGCGGCAAAGGCGCGCGTGTCCCACAGCGGCAGCGTACCGCGGCCATCTTCGAGGTGCATCGCGTACTCGCGCAGCCGCCCCGGATCGACGACCAGCTCCTGCAGGCGCCCGCGGTACCCGTCGAGATCCGCGGTCACGAGCTCGGGCAGGCCGGCCGCGACCAGCAGGCTCGCGCCCACCCGCCCTGCGAACGTCGCTCCGCGACAGGTCAGCATCGGGACGCCCGCCCACAGCGCGTCGACGCCGGTCGTATGCGAGCCGTAGGGAAGCGTGTCGAGCGCAAGGTCGGCGCAGCGCAGCCGCGCGATGTGCGCTTGCTGCGGGACGCTGGCCGCGAAGACCAGCCGGTTCGCGTCCACGCCGTGCCTCTCCGCCTGCTCGCGGAGATTGGACTGCACGCGCGGATGGTCGGCATAGAGCCAGAGAACTGCGCGAGGCTGCGAGCGGAGCGCGCCGATCCAGATCAGGAATACCTCGCGCGTGACCTTGTAGGTCTGGTTCAGGCTGGAAAGGACGATCGCATCGTCGGGCAGGCCGTGATCGGCGCGCAGTGCGCGCTCGGGCGGGTCGCGCGCGCCGTCGGTCACGAAATAGCAGCGCGGCAGCCGGAACACGCGCTCGTGGTAGAAGCGCTCATCCCCGCGCGGAACGACGACGTCATCCGCGATGAGCCCGTCGATCGCGTCGTAGCCGAGCGTTCCCGGAAAGCTCATGTAATGCAGCTGGACGCTGGCGGGCCGCTCCGCGAGCGCGGCAAGGCGCCCACCGCGTGTATGCCCCTTGCGGTCGATCAGGACGTCGAGGCGATCGGCGCGGATCGCCTCCGCGATCAGGGAATCCGATTTCGAATCGAGATCGCGCCAGTGATCGAACGCGGTGGCGATGCGGCGCCGCAGCGGTGTCTCGCTCGCGCGGCCATAGCTGTAGCCGAACACCTCGACCTTGCGTCGATCATGGGCCTCGAACAGCCCGACCATCAGGCGGCCGGTCGGATGATCGCGGAAGTCGCTCGACAGGTAGCCGATCCGCAGGCGGTCGCCGCGGGCCGAGACGATTGCCGGCGCGGCCGCCACTGGCAGCATTTCGCGCGACCAGCGCTGCGCCACCGCCAGCTGCTGGGCGGACGAGACGGGAAGCGCGAGGGTGACGAAGGGCGACAAGCGTCGATCCGCGTCCGGTTCGTCGAGCGTTGCGATCAATCGCGACACCAGCTCGTCCAGGCCCTCCCAATCGCATAAGTACTGCCGGGTGGACACCAGGCTTGCGAGTGCCGGGGTGAACCCGGGCTTCGCGTCGACGGCGCGCGCGAACATCGCGGCCGCCTTGTCGTAGTCTGCCCGGGCGAGCCAGGCGAGGCCGAGATTCGCGAAAACTTCCGCCGTCGCGGCGCCCTTCGCGAGCAAGGGCTCGAGGCACGCGCGCGCCGCGTCCGCGTTGCCGATGTCGAGCAACACCGCCGACAGCCCGAGACGCCCCGACACGTCGTCGGGATCGGCGGCGACGGCGTCCTCGAAGGCTCGCCGCGCAGTCGCGTACGCGCCTCGCGATTTCAGTGCCCGCCCGAGCAGGCGCAGAAGCGTCGCGTCCCCCGGCGCGACGGCGAGGCCGGTCCGACAATGCGCCTCGGCGCCATTCCAATCCTTCATCTCCAGTGCAATCCACGCAGCGGCGGCGAGCGTTCCTCGATCGGATGGCGCGAGCGCCATGGCGCGCCCCAGCGCGGAGCTCGCGTCGTCGAATCGTCGCCGGCCCGCCAGGGCCTGCGCGAGCCCGATCCACGGTCCCGCCTGCTCCTCCCCCTCGGCGAGCGCAGCGCGGAAGCGACTCTCGGCCGCGACGAGATCGCCCTCCGCCAGCGCGACGTCGCCCGCGCCAAGAAGCGCCGGCACGAACTGCGGTCGATCGCGCAGCGCCGCCTCGCAAGCATCCCTCGCTGCGACGAGGTTGTGCGTCTCGAGCTCGACGCGCCCGAGCTCGACCCAGAGCTCCTCACGAGGCAACGCCATTGCGCTGGCCGACCGCATCGCGCGGCGGAGCATTGCCCGGGCATCGTCCCAGGCCCGCTGCGAACGATGCTGCCGGGCGATGCCGAGCAGCGCACCAGGATGCTCGGGCACGGCGGCGAGAACGCTGTCGTAGATTGCGCGCGCAGCCCTGCGATCGCCGCGACGATCGGCGGCAATTGCACGCGCGAACGCCTCGGTGAGGGTCATCTGCATCGGGGGGTCCGGAAGCAAGCAGCGGCAGCAGGGGTTCGGCGATGAATGGCGGGGTGGCGTACGAGCGGGCGACGCAGGCCGGCGACCGTCACGTCGACCCCCGGAGCAGGATGCGCAGGTCGTGCGCATAGATCTCGGCCCCCTGCCCGTACGCGACGTAGAGGCGCAGGCGCCCCTGCGGGTCGAAGACGTAGCTCCCCGCCGAATGATCCATCGTGTAGCTGCCCGGGGTCGTGCCGGGGACCTTCTCGTACACGATCTTGAATTCCTTCGCCGCGCGCGCGGTCGCCTCGGCATCCCCACGCAGCCCGATGAAGCGCGGGTCGAATGCCGGCACGTACCGGGCGAGCAGCGCGGGCGTGTCGCGCGCGGGATCGATGGTCACGAACAGCACCTGGACGCGGTCGGCGTCGGCCCCGAGAAGCTTCATCGCCTGCGCGAGCGTCGACAGCGTCGTCGGGCAGACGTCGGGGCATTGCGTGTAGCCGAAGAACAGCACCACCGCCTTGCCGCGGAAGTCGGCGAGCGTGCGAGCGGCACCTTTCGGGTCCTCGAGCGAAAAATCGCGACCGAACGACGCACCCGTGATGTCGGACGCATCGAGCGTCGGGCTCGGAGGCGAGCACGCCGCGAGCACGGCCGTCGCCAGCGCGGCGAGGGTGCGGCGGCGTAGCGGCGACGGCATGTTCATCGTGGGTGCCGCGCGATCCGTCGAGTGCCGCCGGGCCGGGGCTCGGTGACCGCGGCTCGTCGTGCCTGCGCCGGTCAGAGCAGGTAGCGCAGGTAGTGGTCGACCAGCAGGGCCGAGAACAGCGCGGACAGGTACAGGATCGAGTAGCGGAAAGTGGCGCGGGCCAGCGCGTCGCTGTAGGAGCGAACGAGATTCCATGCATAGGCGACGAACGTCACGCCCAGCCCCACCGCCGCGACGAGGTAGACGGGACCGCTCATGCCCACCGCATAAGGCATCAGCGTCACCGCCGTCAGCGCGACCGTGTAGAGCAGGATCATCACCTGCGTGTAGTGCATGCCGTGAGTCACCGGCAGCATCGGCAGCTTCGCCTTCGCGTAATCGTCCCGCCGGTAGAGGGCCAGCGACCAGAAATGCGGCGGAGTCCACACGAAGATGATCAGGAATAGCAGCAGCGCCTCGGCCGGAACCGTACCGGTCACGGCCGCCCAGCCGAGGACGGGCGGCATCGCGCCCGACGCGCCGCCGATGACGATGTTCTGCGGCGTCGCCGGCTTGAGCAGCACCGTGTAGATGATCGCATAGCCGACGAAGGTCGCGAGCGTCAGCCACATCGTCAGCGGATTGACGAACTGGTAGAGAACCGCCAGCCCGGCGGCGCCCACGATGCCGGCGAACGCGAGTGTCTCCCGCGACGTCAGCTGACCCTGCGGCAGGGGCCGCCAGCTCGTGCGGCGCATCAGCTTGTCGATGTTCTGCTCGACGAGGCAGTTCACCGCGGCAGCCGCGCCCGCAACCAGCGCGATGCCGATCGTGCCGAACACCACCGCGCCGGAAGGCGGGATGCCCGGCACCGCGAGGAACATGCCGATGACCGCAGTGAACACGATCAGCAACACGACGCGCGGCTTCGCCAGCGCGAAGAACTGGCGGGCGCGGTTTTCGGTGTAGGCGAGCGTGGTCACGGGCAGCGGACAACGGGAGAGCGGTTCATTTTACAGCAGCGGCAGCATCGACGGTGCTCACCGCAGTGCTGGCGCGCGATGCCGGGCGCAGTGCGGGCGCGCGATGCCGCGCGCAGTGCGGGCGCGCGATGCCGAGCGCAGCGCGGACGGGCGATGCCGAGCGCAGCGCGGACGGGCGATGCCGGGCGCAGCGCGGACGGGCGATGCCGGGCGCAGCGCGG
>DASYXO010000103.1:0-1972 GCA_035934825.1 Casimicrobiaceae bacterium | reverse complement strand
GCTCGAACGCCACGACGGTGAGCCGCGCGCGAACGCACTCGAGCAACTCGCCGGGTCGCAGCAGGAAACCGGGACTCGACGGGCGTCCGTGGCGCTCGTTCCCGGCGGCGAAGGTTTCGTAGAGCAACACACCGTCGGGGGCGAGCGCTACGAGCAAGGCGTCGATCAGTGGCCGATGCAGGTAGTTGGTGACGACGATCGCATCGAAGCTGCGGCCCGCAAACGGCCATGGTCCGGCCTCGAGGTCAGCACGGTGCGTTCGTACGCCAGCGAGGCCCTCCAGCGCGGCGAGCGCGGACGCATCGCGATCGACCGCCGTGACCGTTGCGGCGCGCGTCGCGAACAAGCGCGAATGGCGCCCGCCCCCCGCCGCGAGGTCAAGCACCTGCGCGCCCGCGGGAACGAGGTGGGCGTGGCGGGCGACCCAGGGCGACGGTGGCAGATCCGTAGCGATCATGGGCATCGTGGTGTCACGGGCGGCGACCATTGCGACTGGCGCGGGTGCTGCGCACCGGCGCCGCGCATTCGCGTGCCGCCTCGGCGCTGATCCAGCGCAGGAACGCCGCGACGTCGTCGCGGTCCCCCGCGCGCGGTGCAGCGATGGCGAAATAGCTTCGGGCCGACTCGTATTTGCGGGCGAACGGCGCGACCAGCCGGCCGTCGCGCAGATGTTCGGCAATCATCGGCAGGCGGCCCAGCGCGACGCCCTGGCCACCAACGGCCGCCTGGATCACCTGGTCGTAGAGCCGGAAGCGCAACGACCCCGCCGAGCGGAGACCGGGCTCGCCGTTCGACGCCAGCCAGCTTCTCCAGTCGAGCCACGGCGTGCGTCCCTCGGGCTCGTCGAAGTGCAGCAGGACGTGGCGCGCGAGATCCGCCGGTGCGCGCAGCGGCTCCCTGCCGTGGGCGACCTTCGAGCTCGCCACCGGGGTCAGGCGCTCGCCGAACAGACGCACGGCGTTCGCCGGCGCGCCGCTGTCGGGCAGGTAGCGCACCGCGATGTCGACGTCGCCGCGGGCGAGATCGACGACGCGATCGTCGGCCGAGATGTAGACCTCGACCTCCGGCTGCTCGGCACGAAACGAGGTCAGGCGCGGGATCATCCAGAGCGAAGCGAACGACACCGTCGTCGACAGCGTGAGCCCCGGCGACCGGGCGCCGCCACGGGCACGCTCGGCGGCCGACGCCAGCGCGTCGAGCGCCTCGGTGATCGAACGATGGAACGCGGCGCCGGCAATCGTCAGCGCCAGCGCGCGGTGACGCCGCTCGAACAGCGGCGCGCCGAGCGCCTCCTCGAGCGCCTTGATCTGCCGGGACAGCGCCGACTGGGTGACGAACAGCTCCTGCGCCGCGAGCGTGAACGAGAGCCTGCGGCCCGCAGCCTCGAAGCCGCGGAGGAAGTCCAGCGATGGCAGGCTACGCAGTGTCTTATGCATTCCCATGGGTCATGCGATGGATTCCGAATGAGCGTTTGAGGGGCGATCGTTCTCCCGGCAGAATGCTCGTCACCGGCACCGCGCTGCGGCGGGGCATCGCGGGGGTCGGGATGAATCATACGCATGTGAGAGGAGCATTGCCATGGCCCGATTCGAAACCGAAACTCTCGTACGGCTTGGCGCGCGCGAGGCGATCACGCTGGCCGACATCCGCGGCGCAACGCTGCGGGTCACGCGCGGGGCCCTGTGGGTGACGCAGCAGCGCGACCGGCAGGACATCGTGCTGCGGGTCGGCGACCGCTGGGCCGTCGAGCGCGACGGCGACACGGTCATCGAGGCGCTGGGCGACACGAGCTTCCGCATGGTCGCCCGGGACGGCGCAGCGCCGATCAGGCTGCCCGCGTCGTGAACCGAGCCGGGCCCGACGACGTGGCCCGGCCCCGGGGTTGCTACTTCCGGAATGCGATCTGGCCGTTCTTCGCAATCACATGCACGGTGTCCCCCGAAGCGAAGTGGCCGCCGAGGATCTCCTTCGC
>DASYXO010000053.1:0-4207 GCA_035934825.1 Casimicrobiaceae bacterium | reverse complement strand
AGGAGGCAGGCGCCGTCCATCACCGCGGCGGGCGTCGGCATCAGCACCGCATCGCATTCGTCGCGCGCGCGGTCGATTCCCTTGGCATGCACGATGCGCCCGAGAAAGATCTCGCGAATCGCCGCCCGGGCCGGCTCGATGTTGAGCACGTTGAATTCGGGCATGACGTTTTCCGCGCAGACCGCGATCTTGCCCGCGAGCAGATCCTTCGCCGCGTCCCAGGCGGCGCGATTTCCAGCATAGACGATCGGGCAGTCGAGCGCGCCCGAGCCAAGCATGCGCGCATTGTGCAAGATCACCTCGCTGTTCCCGCCGTCGGTCCCGCCGGCAAGCAGCAGGATGTCCGGGCCCAGGTCCAGGATGCTGGCCATGTCCGCCGCGGTGAGGCGATAGGCGTAGGTGCCGACGAGCTTCGCGCCGGCACCCAATGCCGCGCGGCGGGCGGCCTCTGCGGTGAGCTCGCGTACCAGGCCGACGGTCACCATGCGCAGCCCGCCGGCGGCGCTGCTCGATCCCAGTCGATACCGAAACCGCGGCAGCGTGCCCAGCCGACGTCGCAGATCCTCGAGCGCCACGCGCATGCCGACGCCGATGTCCGTGGTCACGGTCGAGGGGCCCTGGCCGCTCGCCAGGATGATGCGCCGGTCGAGGTCGATGGCGCGCAGCTTCGTGTAAGTGCTGCCGAAGTCGATGAGCAGTGCCGCGGCGCCACGCATCGCGCTCACCCCGCCTGGCGCCGTCGCGCCCTCTCGCGCGCCACGAAGTCCTGGGCGAGCCATTCGAGCACCGTCTCCACCCGCACCCCGGGCGCTGCGGCGCGGTCGAATCCCATGTCGAGGAAGATCCGCTCGACGACGCCCCAGGGATGCTTGCCGACGATCAGGTTGCCACCCACGTACAGCAGGATGGCGTCCAGCCCGGCCTCGATGCACAGCTCGCGAAACCCCCGGCAATCGAGCTCACCCTGTCCGTAGAGCGACGAGACCAGGATCGCGTCCGCATTCGTCTCGACCGCGGCCTTGACGAACTCGGGTGCCGGCGTAAGCGCACCGAGCGCCACCACCGTGTAGCCGGCCTTCTCCAGCGCCATCGACAGGATCCGGTTGCCGACGATGTGGGTGTCCGATCCGATCACGCCGGTGACGATCGTGCGCGAGGTCGTTGCAGGCATGGTCGCGGGATCGCGCATCATGCCGGCACGCGCAGCAGGAGCTTCCCGCGGGTGCCGCGCGCCTCGAGGACGCGATGCGCATCGGCAGCGGCCTCGAGATCGAGGGTGCCGTGCAGCGCGACCTTCAGCTTGCCGTCGGCGTAGTGCTGGAACAGCGCCGCCGACCTCGACCCGACCTCGTCGGCGTCGGCGATGTAGTCGGCGAGATGCGGCCGCGTGAAAAACACCGAGCCCGCTTCCGCCAGGGCGAGCGGCGCGATGCCCGCAACCTGTCCCGACGATGCGCCGTACATCACGCACAGGCCGCGCCGCCGCAGGCTGCGAATGCTGCGCTCGATCGTGTCCTTTCCGACCGAGTCGTAGACGACGTCGACGCCCCGTCCTGCGGTCAGGCGCATCACCTCCTCGCGGAAGTCGGTCTCGCGATAGAGTATCGCGTGATCGCAGCCGCGCGCGAGCGCGATGCGCATCTTGTCCGTGTCCCCGACGGTGCCGATCACGCTGGCTCCGCGCAGCTTCGCGAGCTGGGTCAGCAACTGGCCCACGCCGCCTGCGGCTGCGTGCACCACGCAGGTGTCGCCCGGCTTCAAGGCGAATGCCGAGTGCGACAGGTAGTGCGCAGTCAGCCCCTGCAGCATGAGCGCGGTCGCGTGCTCCGGCGGCACGCCTAAAGGGACCTTGACCGCCCGCCAGGCGGGCACCCTTGCGTACTCCGCGTAGCTCCCGCGCGCGAGGCAGTACGCGACGCGGTCACCGATCGCGAGCCCCTGCACACCCTTGCCGAGCGCGGCAACGGTGCCGCTGGCCTCCATGCCGACGGTCAGCGGGAGCGGCGTCTGGTAGGTTTCCGACCTGCCGTAGGCGCCGTTGCGCATGTAGACGTCGATGAAATTGACGCCTGCGACGTCGATCCGGACCAGCACCTCCCCCGTGGCGGGCGACGGCACCGGCAGGTCCCTCAGCGTAAGCTCGTCCGGGCCTCCGAAACGGTCGATGACGATCGCGCGCATGAGTGCCCTAGGCCCGCGCGAACGCGGATGGGAGGAATCGCGCCGTGTCGCGCGCCAGGCGCTGCAGCGCCCCAGGGTCGAGCTGCGGGCGATAATCGGGCTCGAGGCGCATCGCACCGCGGCTGAACTCGGGGGGGTCGACGAGCAGAGTCTCGGCCTGCTTCAGGTAACCATTCATCTCCCCCGCGTTGTGGATATGGGTGCGGGCGACGAGCGCCTCCATCCAGCAGCCGATTTCGCAAGCCACGCCGTTGCCCAGCACCGGCTCCATGCCGAGCGCCCGGATCAACTCCAGCGCGCCGACGAGGCGCTCGACGCTGCCAAGCTTCATCAGCTTGAGCTTGATGAACCGCGCAGCGCGCAGTTCCGCCGCCCGTTCGATGTCTTCGATCCCGTAGATCGACTCGTCCAGCATCATCGGCACCGTGGACACGGCGGCGACCGCAGTCGCAGCCTCCCAGTCGCCGGCACGGCAGGGCTGTTCGAAGAGCTCGATGCCATCGGGCTGCATTCCGGAGGCGAAGCGCCTGGCGTCGTCGACGCTATAGCCCTGATTGGCGTCGACCCGGATCGTGGCGCGCCCCGCGGCGATGCGCTGGATCAGCCGCAGCCGCCGCGCGTCGGCTTCGACTTCGAAGCCCACCTTCACTTTCAGCGTGCGGAAGCCCCGTTCCAGCAGCGCGTCGATTTCGGCGTCGAGCGCGCCGGCAGTCTCGCCGTTGACGAGCGCGAGCAGCGGCACCTCCGAAGCCACCGGCACAGCGAGAAAGCGATTGCCCTGGAGCATCTCCACCGCGGTCACGAGCGCGGTCACCGCGAACGGCGCGCGCTGGACTTCGCTGAGCAGCCTCCGGCAGGCTTCCTCGGCCTCCACCCCCACCGCCGACCTCGCGAGGCGCTGCATCAGCGCCCAACTCCCGTCCACCGTCTCCTCGGTGTAGCCGGTGAGAATGGTCGCTTCCCCAAGTCCGGCGCGCCCGTCGGAATCCTCGATCTGCGCGATCAGGGTATCGAATTGGCCGACCGGGCCGAATGCGAGCTTGTAAGGCACCCGGAGGGGCACCTCGAGTCGGTAAAGCCGTACGCTGCGGATGGCGCTCACGCCGGATCAGACGAACGCCTTGTATTTGGCGAGGGTGCGTACAGGCTTGCGGAGAGCGTCGCGCCGGAACGGATCTCCCAGCTCGCGCGTGCACATCATTTCCACGATCGTCGTCTTGCCTTCCTTCTGCGCCTTGCAGGCGTCGCGCAGCGCCGCGCCGACGTCGGACACCCGGTCGACGGTCACGCCTTCGGCGCCCATCGAACGGGCGATGCCGGCGAAGCTCGGATTCTCGAGGTTCACGCCGAGGAACCGGTTGCTGTAGAAATCGACGTGGTTCTTCTTCTCGGCGCCCCACTGCTGATTGTTAAAGACAACGGCAGTGACCGGAACGTTCTCCCGGACGCAGGTGAGGATCTCGCCGAAGCTCATGCACCACGCGCCGTCGCCGACGTAGGCGACCGCGCTGCGGTCGGGCGCGGCGACCTTGCAGCCGATCATCGTCGGGAACGCGTAGCCGCAGTTGCCGAACATCATCGCGCCGAACATGCTGCGCGGCTGCTCGAACTTCAGGTAGCTGTTGGCTACCTGGCAGATATTTCCGATATCGGTCGACACCATCGCGTCGGCGGGCATCGCCTTCTCGAGCTCGCGCAGCATCTGACGCGGGTGCATGTATCTCGAGTCCTTCGCCACCTCGAGGCTCCAGTCGTCCTGCTCCTGGTTCCATCCGGCGAGCTCCTGGTTCCAGGCCGCCCGCTCGGCCTTGATCTGCGCCATGCGCTGGTCGCGGTTGGCGGCGCCCGCCGGCATGCGCGACTTGAGCCGCGCGGTCAGCGCGCGCGCCGCCGCGGCCGGGTCGCCGCAAACGACGACGCTGGTCTTCTTGACCAGCCCCAGCACGCGCGGATCGGCATCGACCTGGATCAGCTTGGCGTCCTGCGGCCAGTACTCGAATCCGTACTGCGGCAGCACCCCGAAGGG
>DASYXO010000049.1:0-2829 GCA_035934825.1 Casimicrobiaceae bacterium | reverse complement strand
GCGAAGGTCATCAGCTTGCCGCGCATCTCGACTGCGAGGCTGTGTCCGGCGGGATGCAACTGGAAGCCGGCGAGGTTGTCGGCGACGGCGACGAACCTGCGCGCCGCCTGCGTCCTGGGCGACGGCACCTCGATCGGCACGCGCGCGCTCGTGCCGAGCGCGCAGTCGAACCGCCAGACCTGCCCCGCGCACTGGTAGACGATGTGCCTGCCGTCGGTCTGCGCGTGCCGCGCGTAGTAGTCGTCGTGGTCGGTGTGCCGGCGCACATCGGTGCCGTCGGGAGTGCAGGAATACAGGTTGCCCACGCCCTCGCCATCGGACAGGAAGTAGATCCGCGCGCCGATCCAAAGCGGGCTGGTGATGTTGCCGGCGACGCCGGTCAGCCGGCGGAACGTGCCGCTGCCGGTCGCATCGCACCATAGCTGTCCCGCGGTGCCACCGCGGTAGCGCTTCCAGCGCGCCGGGTCGGCGGTGTTGCGGCCGATCACCTTGGCCCCGCCCGGGCCGAACGCCAGGTGATTGACCTGGCCCAGCGAGACCGGCTCCGGCATGCCGCCATCGACGCCCAGGACGAATGCATGGTAGTTGCGGAAGAAAGGCTGCCCCCAGGTGGTCACGAACAGGATCCGCCCATCGGGCGTCCACCCGCGCACCATCACGTCGGGGCCGAGCCAGGTCATGCGTCGTGCCGGGCCGCCTTCGGCCGGCATCAGGTACACCTCGGGGTTCTGCTCGTCGCGGCCGACGAACGCGAGCAGGCGCCCGTCGGGCGACAGCGCGGGCGTCGACGGTTCGCCCAGACCCGCGGTCAGGCGCCTGGCGATGCCTCCCGATGCGCTGGCGCACCAGAGGTCGTCGTCGCAGACAAAGGCGATCGTGTCGCCCGCAATCGTCGGTTGCCGCAGGTAGCCGGCTTCGTTCATCGTCACGCTTCCTGGATGTTCGTGATGCGATTCTGCCCCAGTGGGCGCCCGCAGGTGGCGCGCGGCCGCCCGGCGGAGGCATGAATATTCACATTCCTGGGCTGACGCGCTGGGCGACCGCGCGGCCGCAGCCTCAGCGCGCCTTGGTGTCGATGTCGACGTAGCGCCAGTCGGCGAGCATCACCGGGTGTGCCTTGTAACCGATCACGCGCGGCTGCACCAGGCTGTTCTGGTATTGCGCAACGCCGAGCCGCCACGGCGAATCGATCTCGAACTGCCGCGTCATCTGCGCGTAGAGCCTGGTGCGGTCGGGCGAATCGGGAAGCTGGCGCGAGCGCTCGTAGAGGGCGTCGTAGGTGGGCGACCGGTAGCAGGCGACGTTGCTCTGGTCGATATTGCCGCCATAGAGCAGTTGCATGAAGTTGTCGCCGTCGGGGTAGTCGGCGATCCAGCCGTAGGTCCACATCTGGTAATGGCAGCCTATCGCGGCCTTGATCTGGTCGCTGTAGCGCCCTTTGTCGACGGCGAGGCGGATGCCGATCGAATCCATCGCCCTCTTCCACAGCGAATCGTATTCGCGCGCGGTCGCATCGGTCTGGCTTGCCAGCGTCAACGACAGCGACTCGCCGTCCGGCAGCCGGCGCCACCCGTCGGGACCTTTCCTGTAGCCGAGCTTGTCGAGCAGTTCGTTGGCGCCAGCGGGGTCGTGGCGGATCCCGCCGCGATAGCCGGGGTCGTAGCCGGCCACGCCCGGCGGGATCACCATCTGCAGCGGCGCAGCCTGTTCCTGGCGCAGCACCTTGATCTCGGCGTCGGTGTCGTAGGCCATGACGATCGCGCGGCGCAGTGCGATCTTCGCTTTCGAGAGCCCCCCGATCACCGGATCGCGCATGTTGAACGCCGTGTAGGTGATCGCCGGCAGGAGGATCCGCGACAGGTAGACGCCCCTGGCGGCAAGGCCCTGTGCGAGCCTTCCTTCGGGCAGCGCGATCGGCGCGAACTCGTTGGGAAGGCTCAGGATGTCGAGCTCGCCGCGCTGGAAAGCGAGCCAGCGCGCCTGCGCCTCCTCCATCACGCTGATGTCGATCTCGCCGACCTGCGGCAGCTTCTTGCCGCGCATCCGCGCGGCGATCGTCTTGTCGGTCGCGTCGTCGCCCGGGGTGAAATCCCAGGTGTCAGCGCGAAAGCCCGGATTGGCGGCCAGCGTGATCTTCGACGCCGGGATCCATTTCCGCAGCAAGTACGGTCCCGTGCCGACCGGATGTGCGGCGATGTCGCTGCCGTAGAAATCGACGACCTCGCGCGAGACCGCGGACAATGCCGGCAGCGCGAGGACTTGCGCGAACGTGTAGTCGCTGCGCGTTAACCTGACCTGCAGCGTATGGCGGTCGAGTGCCTTCAGCCCCGCGACCGGCGCGCCGTAGTCGAACGTCCCGGTCTGCTTCGCCCTCGCCGCCAGCGCATCGAGGCCGACGATCTTGCCCGCGACGTAGAACGCGTTGGGCGACCGGTTCTTCGGATCGACCAACCGCTCGATCGAGTACACGTAGTCGGCGGCGGTCAGCTCGCGTCGCTTCCCCTTGAACGCCGGATCGGCCGCGAAGTAGATCCCTTGCCGCAGCTTGAACGTGTAGCGCCTGCCTGCGTCCTCGACCGAGGGCAGTGCCTCGGCCGTCAGCGGCACGAGCTTGACTGGCCGTGCGAGGTAGTCGAAGTTCAGCAGGGGCTCCATGATCGCCGCGATCACTGCGCCCGAGTAGACCTCGCTCGCCTGCGCCGGGTCGAAGCCGGTCTCGGCTTTCGGCAGCGCGATGTGCAGGACCTTCGACGTTTCGGCGCCGGAGGCGCTCGCGGCGGCGGCGATCGCCAGCCACGCGAGCGCCCGTGCCAGCCGCCTTCCGGCAAC
>DASYXO010000048.1:0-6017 GCA_035934825.1 Casimicrobiaceae bacterium | reverse complement strand
CGAGACGCGTTCGGCGAGGCTCGCCGCGATCACGCAACCCACGCCGCCGGCCATATAGGTGAGCCCGATCGCACCCGCAGACAGGCCGAGCACGCGGGTCGCGAACAGGATCAGCACCGTCACCTGCATGTGGTGCAGGATCTGCCAGGCCGCAGCGAGCAGGGACAACGAGCGCAGCGTCGCGTTGTTCCAGACCAGTGCCAGGCCTTCGCGGATCTCCGCCCCCACCGACTGCCGCGCGACCGGCGCGGGAATGTCGTTGCGCATCCGGAGCGTACGCAGCATCAATGCCGAGGCGAAGAACCCCAGTGCGTCGAGCGCAATCGCGAACGGCGCGCCAAGCGCCTGGATCAGCAGGCCGGCGAAGCCCGGGCCGATCAGCGCCGACGACGTCTCGCCCAGCGTGATCTTCGCATTCGCCTCGACCAATTGCGCGCGACCGGCCATCTGTGCGATCAGCACCTGGTAGGCCGCCCCACCGATGACGTTCTGCACGCCGCAGAAGAAACCGACGACGTAGAGCACGTCGACCGATAGCACTCCGCGCCATGCGCACAGCGGGATCATCGAAAGCGCGACGCCCCGCGACAGGTCGGAGAGGACGACGACCGGGAGCTTGCGGACGCGGTCGAGCAGGACGCCCGCGTGCAGCGACACCAGCGCGAAAGGCAGCGTCTCCAGCGCGACCAGAACCCCCATCTGCAGCGGCGTCGCGTGCAGCAGCAGCGCCGCAGTCAGCGGCAATGCGAGGTTGGTAATCTGCGCGCCGAACGACGTCATCGTCAGCGACAGCCAGAGCCTCCGGAAATCGGGCGAGCGCCACAGGCCGCGGAAGCGTCTGCGGGCGAGCCTTGCGATTGGTTCGAGCGAGTTCATGTTCTTCTTCCCGGCCGCGCGAATGCGCGCAAGCCTCCGATCAATGCGATCGGCGGAAGCTTCGGGAGGGAATGCTGCCCTGGGCCTTCGGATCCCGCCGTTCCCGGCGGACATCCGTGCCGGGACTAGTATTGCAGGTGGTTCCGCAGCGGGAGTCCGCTGCCCATGCCGGTGTCCGCCAGTCGGTCGGCCGGCCCGCCATCGGCTGCCCATGCAACCGATACACGCCCGCAAGGCACGACGCGAATCGCGCTTACGAGGTACATGGGCATGGAGTTCATGGCGGCGTCATCTCGATGGATATGCGAACCTGCCTCGATGTTACGCCCACGGTTCCGCGGCGGCAATGCGAACTTTCCGCAGGGAAATTGGGGTCAGAGCCGTAATAGTTCCTTCGTGCGTCCGGACAAGGAGCTGCCGGTTTCGAAGGAACTATTACAGCTCTGACCCCAATTTCCCTGACCCCGGTTTCCGCAATTTCGGGTCGACGTCCAGGTACATCCAGGGGTTCGACCAGTACGCGTTCTTCTTGTAGCCGAGCACCCAGGGCTGCACCAGCGTGTTCTCGACCGGATACAGGTTGAGGTCCCAGGGGCTGTAGGCGGCAGCGAGCTCGGACATCTTGCGGTAGATCAGGTTGCGCGCGGGACCGTCGGGCAGCATCCGCGAGCGCCGGTACAGGTCGTTGTATTGCGGCAGGTCGAATCGCGAATAGTTGGTCTGCCCGATGTTCCCGCCGTAGAGGAGCTGGAAGAACGCGTCGCCTTCCGCATAGGCGTTGATCCAGCCGATGCGCCACATCTGCAGCTGCCCCGCCTTGCCCATCTTGAGCAGATCGGGCCATTTCTGCTTGATGAAATCCATTCGAACGCCGATGGCTTTCATGCTCCTCTGCCACACCTCGTCGACCTCGCGATCGCGCGTCGCCGGCGTCGACGCCATCACGAGCTTCAGCGGCTTGCCGTCGGGGAGGTCGCGCCAGCCGTCGCCGTCGCGGTCGACGTAGCCGAACCGATCGAGCAACGCGCGCGCCGCGGCGGGGTCGTAGGGAGCGGCGACGTTCAGCGTGTCGTCGTGGCCCGGAACGTTCGGCGGGACCAGCTGCGTCGCCGGCAGCGCCTGGCCCTGGTAGACCACGCGTATCAGCTCCGGCGTGTCGAACGCCATCGCGATTGCGCGGCGCAACGCGATCCGGTCGCGGGTGTAGCCGCCGACGACCGGATCCTGCATGTTGAAATAGGCATACGCGAGCGACGGCTGGGTGAGGCTGGCCAGCGTCACGCCGCGAGCGGCATAGGGGGCCTTGAGTCGACCCGAGGCGTCGAGGGCACGGTCGGAGAGCTCGGACGGCAGATCGACGTAATCGAGGGCGCCGCTGTCGAAGGCCAGCATCCGCGGGTTCGATTCCTCCATGATCGTGATCTCGACTTCGTCGAGCATCGGCAAGCTGCGCCCGCGCAGCTTGCCGAACAGCGTCCGATCGGCCGGGTCTATCGCGTCTGGAAAGCGCTCGTCCCGGTATCCCGGATTCCTGACGAGCACGATTTGCTGGCCGCGCCGCCACGATTTCAGCACGAACGGCCCGGTCCCGACCGGATGGTCCATCACCCAGCCGTTGTCGTCCCCGTAATGCTCGACCACCTCGCGCGCGACCGCGGCCATCGGGCTCGAGCACAGGTAGCCGAACAGGATGTAGTCGGGCTCCTTCAGCTCGATGCGGATCGTGTCGCGGTCGAGCGCCCGCAGCCCGGCGATCGGCGCGTCGTAGTCGAACTTGCCGCTGCGGCTTGCGGCAGCGACGACGGCGTCGGCGCCGACGATCTTGCCCTGCAGATACCAGGCGAACGGCGAGCGCATGCGCGGATCGAGCAGCCGCTTCCACGAATAGACATAGTCGGCGGCGGTCAGCTCGCGCCGCTTGCCCTTGAACACCGGGTCGTCGGCGAAATAGATCCCGGACCGGAGATGGATCGTCCAAACGCGACCGCCATCGGTGATGGTCGGCAGCGCCGTCGCGATCTTCGGCACGCGCTGGTACGGCCGGGCCAGGTAATCGAAACCGTACAACGGCTCGAAGATCGCGCGCTGCACCGTATCGGAATAGAGATCGCTCGTCGCTTGGGGATCGAAGCCGGTCTCGGCGATCGGGAACGCGACGTGCAGGACGTGGGGGACCCGCGCGGCAGCTTCCGGCAGCGGGGTCTGCGCCTGCGAGAGCACGGTCGCGGCGGCGAGGAAAAGGGCAGCGAGAAGGCGTGCGGGCCCGAATCTCGGGATGCTCGGCATGGGCGATGTCATGGAATCCGGGATCGTGCCTGTCGTCGGGGGTGGCGGCCGCGTCAGTGCCCAACGTCGATGTCGAGATACGGGAACGGCATCGAATAAGTCGGGTTGTACTTGTAGCCGCGCAGCCACGGCTGGAGCAGGACGTTCTCGTACCGGAACGCAGTCAGGATCCACGGCGCGTAGGCCTGCACGATCTCGGACATCCTGCGCTCGACTTTCAGCCGCTCGGGGCCGTCGGGCATCGCGCGTCCCCGCTCGTAGAGCCGGTCGTACTCGGCCAGGTGGAATCGCGAGAGGTTCGAGAAGCCGGCGTACTTGCCGTAGAGCAGGCCGTAGAAACCGAAGCCGTCGGGCGTGGTGTTGATGTTGCCGAGATACCACATCTGCAACTGGCCGAGCCTCGCGGCTTTCAGCAGGTCGGGCCACTTCTGCTTGACGAACTCGACGCGCAGGCCGAGTGCGTCGAGGTTCTTCTTCCACAGCTCGTCGTACTGGCGTTCCTCCGACCCGGTCGACGACGCCATCCTGAGGGTCAGCGGCCTGCCGTCCGGCAGGTCGCGGAAACCCTCGTGGTCACGGTCGATGTAGCCGAACTTTTCGAGCAGCAGCCTGCCAGCCGCGACGTCGAACGGGATCCTGCCGTCGAAGGAAGGATCGTGCCCGGTCATGTTCGGCGGGACCAGTTGCGTCGCAGGCATGCCCTGGCCCTGGCGCAGGACCCGGATCTCGTCGTCGACGTCGTAGCCCATCGCGATCGCGCGGCGCAGCGCGATCTGCGCAGGCGCATAGCCGCCGACGACTGGATCGTCCATGTTGAAGTAGATATAGGAGATCGCGGGCTGGATACCGCGCGCGAGCCGCACGCCGGCTTTCGCAAAATCGGGGCGCAGTCCATCGTGGACATCCAGCACCTTGGTCACCAGGTCGTTGGGCACCGCGACGTAGTCGAGATCGCCCTGACGGAACGCAAGGAGCCGCGGCTGTGCCTCCTCGATGATGCTGATCACGACCCGCTTGACCAGGGGCAGCCTGCGGCCTGCCAGCCCCGCGACCAGCGTGCGGTCCGCGGGGTCGATGGCTGCAGGATAGCGCTCGTCGCGAAAGCCCGGATTCGCCTCCAGCACGATGCGCTGGCCGCGACGCCATTCGGCGAGCCGGTAGGGTCCGGTGCCGACCGGATGCGACATCGCCCAGCCGCTCGCGTCCTTGTAGGCGTCGATCACCTCGCGCGCAACCGCGGACGCCGCCGTCGTCGTCAGGTTCGACAGCAGCTCGTAGTCGGGAAACACCAGCTTGAACTGCAGCGTGTAGCGGTCGATCGCCTTCAGGCCCTCGATCGGGGCGTCGTAATCGAAATGCCCGGTGGCCTTTGCCCTCGCAACGGCCGCGTCGGCGCCGACGAAGCGTCCGTCGATCATCTGCAGCGAGTTGGAGCGCATCTGCGGGTCGAGGATGCGCTCGAGCCCGTAGACGTAGTCGGCGGCGGTGAGCTCGCGCCGCTTGCCCTTGAACGCCGGGTCGTCGGCGAAATAGATGCCGGGCTCGATGCGGATCGTCCACGTCTTGCCGTCGGCCGAGATCTGTGGCATCGCGATTGCGGTGTTCGGGACGATTCGATACGGCCGCGCGAGATAGTCGTAGCGATAGAGCGGATCGAAGATCGCGCGGTTCACGTAGTTGGAATACGCATCGCCCGCCGCCTGGGGGTCGAAGCCGGTCTCGGCGACGGGAAACGCGACGCGAAGCTCCTTCGCGTGGCCCGGCTTTGCTTGCGCCTGCCCTGCCGCCAGCGCGACCAGCGCGGCGAAAGCGAGCACGGCGAGAACGCGTGGCATCAAGGCACCTGGGCGATGTCCGCGAGACCGCGCCGCATCAAAGCGGCCTGGCGACGTCCGCGAGACCGCGCGGCATCAAAGCGCCTTGGCGACGTCCGCCTCGAGCGATTCGGGCGTGTCGTTGGGCGCATAGCGCGCGATCACCTTGCCGCTGCGATCGACCAGGAACTTGGTGAAATTCCACTTGATCGCCTCGGTGCCGAGCAGCCCGGGCTTGGCGCTCTTGAGGTAGCGGTACATCGGGGCCGCCTTGTCGCCGTTGACGTCGACCTTGGCGAACATCGGGAAGGTGACGTCGTAGTTGGTTTCGCAGAACGTCGCGATCTCCTGCTCGTTCCCGGGCTCCTGGCCCCCGAACTGGTTGCACGGAAAGCCCAGCACTTCCAGCCCCTGGTCGCGGTACTTGCGGTAGAGCGCCTCGAGGCCCTTGTACTGGGGGGTGAAGCCGCACTTGCTCGCGGTGTTCACGACGAGCAGGACCTTGCCCTTGTAGCGGTCGAGCCTGAGCGGATGACCGGTGATGTCATCGACGGTGAAATCGTAGAGGGTCGACACGACGGTTCCTCGGAGCGCGAAGGATCGTGGCATTATCCCTCCCTCCCGCTGCCGAGGCCAGCACACCCGCAGCTTGCCATCGCGGTATGCTGTCGTCCTTGCAATCGACGCGGGGAGCGGTCTGGCCGGACGTCCCCGGAGCGCCATGCCGACGCCACCGCAGATCATCTCGCCCCAGGTCCGGGACCTGGGGGGTTTCACGGTCCGACGGGTGCTGCCCGCGGCCGACCGAAAGATGGTCGGCCCATTCATCTTCTTCGATCACATGGGGCCGGTCGGGTTCGCGCCCGGCCAGGGAATGGATGTGCGCCCCCACCCGCACATCGGGCTCGCGACGGTCACTTACCTGTTCGAAGGCGCGATCCTGCATCGAGACAACCTGGGCACCGTCCAGCGCATCGAGGCAGGCGACGTCAACTGGATGACCGCCGGCCGGGGCATCGTGCATTCGGAACGCACCGCGCC
>DASYXO010000041.1:0-5609 GCA_035934825.1 Casimicrobiaceae bacterium | reverse complement strand
GGCGGTTCACACCGACGCACTGGTTGCAGCGCTGGGCGGCGCCCTCGACGGGATGCTTGCCGAAACCTCCGTCGACCGCGGCGAGGTGACGATCGTCGTTGCGGCGGATCGCTACGCGGAGGCGATGCGCTTGCTGCGCGATCGTCCCGAGCTGGGCTTCGCGACGCTGGTCGACCTGTGCGGTGTCGACTACTCCGCGCACGAGGGCGTCGCGGGAAAGGGCCCGCGCTTCGCCGTCGTGACGCACCTGCTGTCGCTGTCCAACAACTGGCGTTTGCGGGTGCGTTGCTTCGCACCCGACGACGACTTCCCGGTGGTCGCCAGCGTGATCGACGTGTGGCCGTCGGTCAACTGGTTCGAGCGCGAGGCCTTCGACCTGTTCGGCATCGTGTTCTCGGGACATCCGGACCTGCGCCGCCTGCTCACAGACTACGGCTTCGTCGGTCATCCTTTCCGCAAGGATTTCCCGATTTCGGGCTACGTCGAGATGCGCTACGACCCCGAGCAGGCGCGCGTGGTCTACCAGCCGGTCTCGATCGAGCCGCGCGAGATCACGCCGCGCATCATCCGCGAATCGAACTACGCGGAAGGCGAGTAGCGTGGCCGAGATCCGCAACTACACGATGAACTTCGGGCCGCAGCACCCTGCGGCCCACGGCGTGCTGCGCCTGGTGCTCGAGCTTGACGGCGAGGTGATCACGCGCGCCGATCCCCACATCGGGTTGCTGCATCGCGCGACCGAGAAGCTTGCCGAGACGCGGACCTGGATCCAGTCGCTGCCCTACATGGACCGGCTCGACTACGTCTCGATGATGTGCAACGAGCACGCCTACTGCCTGGCGATCGAGAGGCTCCTGGGAATCGAGGTTCCCGAGCGGGCCCTCTACATCCGGACGATGTTCGACGAGATCACGCGCATCATGAATCACCTGATGTGGCTGGGATCGCATTCGCTCGACGTGGGCGCGATGACGACGTTCCTCTACGCATTTCGCGAGCGGGAAGACCTCTTCGACATGTACGAGGCGGTGTCGGGTGCGCGCATGCATGCAGCCTACTACCGTCCCGGGGGCGTCTACCGCGACCTTCCGGGGCGGATGCCCCAGTACGCAGCGATGAGGTCGCGCAATGCGCGCGTGCTGGCCCAGATGAACGCGAACCGCCAGGGCTCGCTGCTCGACTTCATCGATGATTTCACCCGGCGCTTCCCAGGTTACGTCGACGATTACGAGACGCTGCTGACCGACAACCGGATCTGGAAGCAGCGCACGGTCGGCATCGGGGTCGTGACCGCGGAACGGGCGATGGCGCTGGGTTTCACCGGCCCGATGCTGCGTGGCTCGGGCGTGCCATGGGACCTGCGCAAGAAGCAGCCCTATGCCGCCTACGACCGCATGGACTTCGCGATTCCCGTCGGCGTCAACGGCGACTGCTACGACCGATACCTGGTGCGCATCCACGAGATGCGCGAGTCGAACCGCATCGTCTCCCAGTGCGTCGCATGGCTGCGCGAGCATCCGGGGCCGGTGATCGTCGACAATTTCAAGGTGGCCCCGCCGGCGCGCGAGGCGATGAAGACGAACATGGAGGAGCTGATCCACCACTTCAAGCTCTTCACCGAGGGAATCCACGTTCCGGCGGGCGAGGTCTACGCGGCGATCGAGCACCCGAAGGGGGAGTTCGGCGTGTACGCGATATCCGATGGAGCCAACAAGCCGTATCGGATCAAGCTCCGGGCCCCGGACTACGTCCACCTGTCCGCCCTCGACGAGATGTCGCGCGGCCACATGATTGCCGACGTCGTCGCGATCATCGGCACGCAGGACATCGTGTTCGGGTCCATTGATCGATGAGCAGCGCCGGGCCGTCCCAAGCTGCGAATGGCGCCCCCTTCGGGGGCAGCGCCGCGGCGCGAGCCGCAAGCGTGGGGGTCGCATGACCTTGCTCTCTGAAGACGCACGGGCACGGATCGACCGCGAGGCCGCCAAGTATCCGGCGGACCGGAGGCAGTCGGCAGTGATGTCGGCGCTCGCGATCGCGCAGGACGAGCACGGCTGGCTGTCGACTCCGCTGATGGACGAGGTCGCACGCCATCTCGGGATGCCGCCGGTCGCGGTCTACGAGGTCGCGTCCTTCTACGAGATGTACAACCTGAAGCCGACCGGCCGCTTCAAGCTGACGCTGTGCACGAACCTGCCCTGCGCGCTGCAGGGCGCGACCGCCGCCGCACTGCACCTGAAGCGCCGGCTGGGCATCGATTTCGGCGAGACGAGCGCCGACGGTCGCTTCACGCTGAAGGAGGGCGAGTGCATGGGCGCCTGCGGCGATGCGCCGGTGGTCATCGTCAACAACAAGCGCATGGAGGGTTTCATGTCGGCTGGCAGGATCGACGCGCTGCTCGACGAGCTGGCCGCCGCCGCCGATCGCGGGGAAGGTGCACCGGGCGCTCCGGAGCCCGCCGGATCATGAACGCCCCCTCGGAATTCATCGATTACGGTCCCGACGCCGTACTGCTCGCGGGGCTCACCGGCCGCAACTGGCGGCTCGCCGACTACGTGCAGCGCGGCGGCTACGAGGCGCTGCGGAAAATCCTTGCCGAGAGAATCCCGCCCGAGCAGGTGATCGCAGAGGTCAAGAAGTCCGCGCTGCGCGGACGCGGCGGCGCCGGTTTCCCGACCGGGCTCAAGTGGAGCTTCATGCCGCGCCAGTTCTCCGGCGACAAGTACCTCGTATGCAACTCGGACGAAGGCGAGCCCGGGACGTTCAAGGACCGCGACCTCCTGCGCTACAACCCGCATGCGCTGTTCGAAGGCATGGCGATCGCCGCCTACGCGATGGGTTGCAGGCGCGGCTACAACTACGTCCACGGCGAGATCTGGGACGTCTACCAGCGCTGCGAGGAGGCGATCGAGGAGGCGTACGCCGCGGGGTTCCTCGGCAACGACATCCTCGGCAGCGGTTTCGGCTTCCACCTGTACAACCACCACGGCTACGGCGCCTACATCTGCGGCGAGGAAACCGGATTGCTCGAGTCCCTCGAGGGCAAGAAAGGCCTGCCGCGCTTCAAGCCCCCGTTCCCGGCGAGCTTCGGCCTCTACGGCAAGCCGACGACGATCAACAACACCGAGACGTTCGCCGCGGTGCCGTGGATCATCCGCAACGGCGGCGAATGGTTCCTGAACCTGGGACTGCCGAACAATGGCGGCACCAAGATCTTCTCGGTGTCCGGCGATGTCGAGCGGCCCGGCAACTACGAGATCAGGCTGGGCGCCTCGTTCGCGAAGCTGCTGGAGATGGCGGGCGGCGTGCGCGGCGGCCGCGGACTGAAGGCCGTGATTCCCGGCGGCTCGTCGGCACCGGTGCTGCCCGGCGACGTGATGATGGGGCTCACGATGGACTACGACGCGATCGCAAAGGCGGGGTCGATGCTCGGGTCGGGCGCAGTCATCGTCATCGACGATACCCGCTGCATGGTCAGGAGCCTGCTGCGCCTGTCCTATTTCTATTACGAGGAATCCTGCGGGCAGTGCACGCCCTGCCGCGAAGGAACGGGCTGGATGTGGCGGATGGTCGACCGGATCGAGCACGGCAAGGGACGCCCGGAGGACCTCGAAGTGCTGACCTCGGTCGCCGACAACATCGCGGGCCGCACCATCTGCGCGCTGGGCGACGCGGCGGCACTTCCGGTGAAGAGCTTCATCAAGCATTTTCGCAGCGAATTCGAACACCACGTCCGGCACGGGCAGTGCGTCGTTCCGGCCTACGTATGATCGTCGCGCGATCAGGCGACACGAGCGCTCGATGCTGAACATCCAAATCGACGGCAGGGCGGTGGAGGTGCCCCAGGGCAGCACGGTGATGGATGCCGCGAACAAGCTCGGCATCTACGTGCCGCACTTCTGCTACCACAGCAAGCTGTCGATCGCGGCCAATTGCCGGATGTGCCTGGTAGAGGTCGAGAAGGCGCCGAAGCCGCTGCCCGCCTGCGCGACGCCGGTCACCGACGGCATGAAGGCGTGGACGCATTCTGAGCAGGCGATCAAGGCGCAGCAGGGGGTGATGGAATTCCTGCTGATCAACCATCCGCTCGATTGCCCGATCTGCGACCAGGGCGGCGAATGCCAGCTGCAGGACCTCGCGGTGGGCTATGGCGCGTCCGCCTCGCGCTACCACGAGGCGAAGCGCGTCGTCATGTACAAGAGCCTCGGCCCGCTGATCTCGGCGCAGGAGATGACGCGCTGCATCCAGTGCACGCGTTGCGTCCGTTTCGGGCAGGAGATCGGCGGCATCATGGAGTTGGGCATGATCGGGCGCACCGAGCACGCCGAGATCGTGACCTTCGTCGGTCGCACGGTCGACTCGGAGCTCTCCGGGAACATGATCGACATCTGCCCGGTCGGTGCGCTGACGTCGAAGCCGTTCCGCTTCGCGGCACGGACCTGGGAGCTCGCACGCCGCCGGAGCGTGTCCCCCCACGACGGGCTCGGCAGCAACCTCGTCGTTCAGGTCAAGAACGGCTCGGTGCTGCGTGTCGTGCCGCTCGAGAACGAGGCGGTCAACGAATGCTGGATCTCGGACAAGGACCGCTTTTCCTACGAGGCCCTTGCGAGCGACGAGCGTCTCACCATGCCGATGGTGAAGCAGGGTGGGGAATGGAGGGCGGTCGACTGGCCGACCGCGCTGGAATTCACCGCCAGGGGACTGTCCGAGATCGTCGCGAAGCATGGCGGCGACGCGCTGGGCGCGCTGGTGTCGCCCCACGCGACACTCGAGGAGATGGCACTGGCCGCGCGGCTCGCGCGTGGCCTTGGCAGCGACAACATCGACTTCCGCCTGAGGCAGTCCGATTTCCGCGACGATGCCGCGCGCGAGGGCATCCCCTCGCTCGGCATGTCGATTGCCGATGTCCAGAGTCTCGATCGTGCGCTGGTCGTCGGCAGCTTCCTGCGCAAGGACCATCCGCTGCTCGCGCACCGGCTTCGCCAGGCAGCGAAGAAGGGCGCGCAGATCGCCTCGCTGCACTCGGTCGACGACGACTGGCTGATGCCCGTCGCCCATCGAGCGATCGTGCCGCCGTCGCTGATGCCGATGATGCTGGCGGAGATCGTCGTCGCGGCGGCCCAGGGCGCGGGCCGGGAGCTGCCGCGGGCGCTGGCCGGAATCGAGCCCACCGCGGGCGCGGAAGTGATCGCCGCGAGCCTGCTGACAGGTGAGAGGCGCGCGATCCTGCTCGGCAATTACGCGGTCCAGCACCCCGATGCCTCGCAGATCGCTGCGCTTGCGCAGGCGCTCGCCTCGATCACAGGTGCGTCGTTCGGAGTGCTGACCGAGGCCGCCAACACCGTCGGTGGCCACCTCGCAGGCGCGCTGCCGCAGCGCGGCGGTCGCAACGCGCAGGCGATGCTGGGTGGCGACGGGGACGAGCCGCGGCGCGCCTACATCGTGCTGCATGCCGAACCCGAGTTCGATTGCGCCAACCCGGTGGCCGCACGGGCGGCACTGCAGAGGGCCGAGTTCGTCGTCGTGATGAGCCCGTTTCGCCACGGCATGAAATATGCCGACGCGCTGCTGCCGATCGCGCCGTTCACCGAGACCTCGGGAACCTTCGT
>DASYXO010000026.1:0-4167 GCA_035934825.1 Casimicrobiaceae bacterium | reverse complement strand
GATCCGCGTGCTCTGGCCGAGGAACACGCCCATGCCGAGCACCGAGTTCTCCTCGACAATGACACCTTCGACCACCTCGGAGCGCGCGCCGATGAAGCAGTTGTCCTCGATGATCGTCGGAGTCGCCTGCAGCGGCTCGAGCACGCCGCCGATCCCGACGCCCCCCGACAGGTGGACATTGCGCCCGATCTGGGCGCAGGAGCCGACGGTCGCCCAGGTGTCGACCATCGTTCCTTCATCGACGTAGGCACCGATGTTGACGTACGAGGGCATGAGCACGACGCCGCGGGCGAGGTACGCCCCGCGCCGGGCGACCGCGGGCGGCACGACGCGCACGCCCGCCTGGGCGAACGCCGCATCGTCGTATTGCGCAAACTTGGTCGCGACCTTGTCGTAAAACCGGAACGGCACCTGCGCACCGGCGAGTCCGATCGGCGCACTGTCGGCCAGGCGAAACGACAGCAGCACCGCCTTCTTGATCCACTGCCGGGTGGTCCATGCGCCTTCGACCTTTTCGGCGACGCGCAGGCGCCCGGCATCGAGCAGGGCGATGACCTGCGCGACGGCTTCGCGCACGGCGGAGGGGGCACGGGTGGGGGACAGCTCGCCGCGCATCTCCCACGCGGCGTCGATCGTCTGCTGCAGGCTCGTCATCGAATCGGCTTGCGAAAAGGACGCCATTTTACACGGCCGTACCGGGCGCCCGTCGGCGCGACCAGGCGTCCGTGAGGCACGGGGTGAAGCGGAGCGGATGCCGTGGACGACGGCGCGGCCCCGCGGCCCGGCTTGGCTCGTCAGCCGCGCAGAGCGCAGCCGACGATGCGCTCGATCGCCTCGGCGCATTCGGCGAGCGGGGGCCCCAGGGCGATACGGATGCGGCCCGCGCCGGGGTTCACGCCCGCGGCCTCGCGCGCGAGGTAGCTCCCCGGCAGCACGACGACGTTCTCCTCTGCAAGCAGCCGGCGCGCAAACGCCGCATCGTCGCCCGGTGTCTTCGCCCACAGGTAGAAACCGGCTTCGGGAACTGCGCAGGGCAGGACCGGTGCGATCCGCGGGATCACTCGCGTGAACTTGGCCGCGTACTCGGCGCGGTTGGCGACCACGTGGGCCTCGTCGTTCCAGGCGGCAATGCTCGCCGCGGCGATGGCCTGCGACATCGCCGAGCCGTGATAGGTCCGGAACCGCAGGAATGCCTTCAGCAGCACGCGGTCGCCGGCGGCGTAGCCCGAGCGCAGCCCCGGCGCGTTCGACCGCTTCGACAGGCTGCCGAAGGCGACCATGCGCGGGTAGCCGATGCGGCCGAGTTGTGCCGCGGCGCCGAGGGCGCCGAGCGGCGGGCGGGCCTCGTCGAAGTAGATCTCGGAATAGCATTCGTCGGAGGCAATGACGAAACCGTGCCGGTCGGAAAGATCGAACAGCTGCTTCCAGCCCGCGAGATCCAGCACCTGTCCGGTGGGATTGTCGGGGGAGCAGACGTAGAGCAGCTGGGTGCGCGCCCAGACCGCGTCGGGCACGCCACCCCATTCGTGGGCGTAGCCGGCGCGCTCGACAGCGTTGACGCAATGCACGCCGGCCCCGGCCAGCAGCGCTGCGCCCTCGTAGATCTGATAGAAAGGATTCGGGACGACGACCGTCGCTCCGGCCCGGCTCGGGTCGACGATCGTCTGCGCGAACGCGAACAGCGCTTCGCGACTGCCCAGCACGGGCAGGACCTCGGTCACGGGGTCGAGCGCGGCAAGACGGTGGCGCCGCAGGAGCCACCCCGCGATCGCCTCGCGCAGCGCGTCGGTGCCGGCTGTCATGGGATAATTGGCGAGGCCCGTGGTCGCGCCCCGCGCAAGAGCATCGATGACGAACTGCGGCGTCGGGTGCTTGGGCTCGCCGATCGATACGTTGATCGCCGACTTCGCAGGGTCGGGCGCGATGCCGGCGTGCAGCGCGCGCAATCGCTCGAACGGGTAAGGCTGCAATCGTTGCAGAAGGGGATTCACGCCGACGATGGATCAGGCGATGGGCGAAGCGGGCGATTATAGCGGCGGGCGCCTCCCGAGAATCGTGGCCTGGATCGCGACGCTCGCGGCATGGGGCACGCTCTTCACGGTCCTCGCATGGTGGGGCTGGCAGCTGTTCGGCCCCGCCCCGGTGCCGATCGCGGCCGTCGCGCCTCGCAATCCTGCGGCGACCATCGTTGCTGCCAACCTGTTCGGCGCGGGCAGCGCGCCGGCGGCGACGCGGGCTTCAGCGTCCGATGCGACGTCTGCCGGGGATGCCCGTCTGCTCGGGATCATCGCCGAGCCCGCCAAGGACGGATATGCGCTGTTCAGCCTGCCCGGCGGTCCCAAGGTCGTCAGGGCGGGC
Source organism: Casimicrobiaceae bacterium (assembly GCA_035934825.1). Lineage (GTDB taxonomy): Bacteria > Pseudomonadota > Gammaproteobacteria > Burkholderiales > Casimicrobiaceae > VBCG01. The sequence continues at coordinate 1,809 of DASYXO010000026.1, read as the reverse complement.
CAGGACATCGCGCCGGGCGCAACGATCACCTCGATCACCCCCAACACGGTCACCGTGCGCGAGGGCGCGATCGAGCGCGAGTTGCGGCTGCGCCCCGAGGGTGGCGCGGGAGCGCAGTCGCCACCCGGGATCGAGGGCGCGAGCGGGACGACGGCAGCAGGTGGCGCGCCCCCGGCGTCGCGTGCCACGATTGCGAAAGCCGCCTGCGCAGCCCCGTCGGGATTCAGCGGCACGATCGTCCGCCTCAACGCCGAGCTTCTCGCGGGGCTGGACAGCGGCAGCGCGCCGTGGCGCGGCTTGCTCGCGGCCACGCCTCGAGGGCTGGAGGTCACGCAGGGGAGCGGCTACCCGGCGCTGCTCGGCCTCGAGGTCGGCGACCGCATCTCTCAGGCGAACGGAATCGCGCTGCGCAGTCCCGACGACGTGATCTCGGCTGTGCTGCGGCCGCTGATCGCCAATCAGGGAGTGCGAATCGTGGGATCGCGCAACGGTGCGGCGCGGGAGCTGTGGCTCGCGAACGTCGCGTGCTCGGAGTGACCGGGCGCGCGCCCGGTCATGCCGGCGGCGCCTCCGGAAGCCACTGCAGCAGCGCCAGCGGCTCGGCGATCCAGCCCGTGGCGGGCCATCCATCGGCGCTGCCCGGATTCCCGAGGTAGCCGTATTCCGCGACGATCGTCGCCATCCCGGCGGCATTGCCGGCGATGACGTCGCGCAGGTCGTCGCCGACATAGACGCATTGGTTCGCCTCGACCTCGAGCAGCCGCGCGGCATGCAGCAGGGGCTCCGGATGCGGCTTCGGATGCGCCGTCGTGTCGCCCGAGACGATGGCCCCCGCGCGGGCGTCGAGGCCGAGCGCCTCGACGACCGGCTGCGTAAACCGCGTCGCCTTGTTCGTGACGATGCCCCAGCGCAGCATGCGTGCATCGAGTTCGCGAAGCAGACCGGCGACACCTTCGAACAGCCGTGTCGTCATCGCCAGGCCCGCAGCGTAGTTCGCGAGGAATTCGTCGCGCAGCTGCGGATAGTCCGGGTGATCCGGCGCGACGCCCATGCCCGCACCCAGCAGGCCGCGAGCCCCCGCCGACGCATGCGCACGCAATGCCTCGACCGGGAGGGGCTCGAGTCCGCGAACGCGTCGGATGCGGTTGACGGCCAGCGTCAGATCGCCGGCGGTGTCGGCGAGCGTGCCGTCGAGATCGAACAGCACCGCCGCGACCGGGAGCGTGGTCGGGAGCGGGCGAGGCACCCGGTCAGCCGGCATGCGCGCCGATGCGAGTGAACGCGGCGAGGTAGTTGACCGACGTGTCGTCACCGAGGCGGTAGCTTCGGGTCAAGGGGTTGTAGGTCATCCCGATCATTGCCAGCGGATCGAGCTTCGCGCGGCGCGCGAATGCTACGACGTCCGACGGACGCAGGAAACGCGCCCAGTCATGCGTGCCCCGCGGCAACAGATTCAGCACGTATTCGGCGCCGAGGATCGCAAGGACGTAGGACTTGGGGTTGCGGTTCAGGGTCGAGAACACGACGCAGCCGCCGGGCTTCGCCAGCGCCGCGCAGGAAGCGATCGTCGAGGCGGGCGCCGGAACGTGCTCGAGCAGCTCGAGACAGGTGACGACGTCGAAACTCGCCGGCATCTCGGTGGCGAGCGACTCGGCGCCCGTCAATCGGTAGTCGACGCGCGTCCCCGATTCGAGCTGGTGCAGGCGCGCGACCCCGATTGCCTTGTCGGAGAGATCGATGCCGACAACATGCGCACCCTTGCGCGCCATCGCCTCGGCGAGGATGCCCCCGCCGCAACCGACGTCGACG